>JAHEEZ010000211.1 GCA_024640445.1 Acidobacteriota bacterium
GGACCTCGCCCAGGAACGGTATTCCATGGATATCCGCGAAGTCCGATCCTCCACCTTCGCCAAAGATGTTGTAACGCTTGTCCGGCATATCGGGCGGCACGAAATATGACATGTTCTCGATCACACCGAGGACCGGCACCGCGACCTGTTCGAACATCTTCAAAGCCCGGGTTACGTCCGAAAGCGAGACCTTCTGAGGAGTTGTCACAAGCACCGCGCCCTGAACAGGAACTAGCTGGGCGAGTGAAAGCTGTACGTCGCCCGTGCCCGGAGGCATGTCGACGATCAGGTAATCGAGGTCACCCCAGTTCACGTCTGTCAGGAACTGCCGAACCACGCCGTGAAGCATCGGTCCCCGAAGGATCATGGGCTTGTCGGCAGGTACCAGAACGGCCATCGAGATCACCTTTATCCCGTGAGCCTCGAGCGGAATCAGCTTGTTGCCTTCGCCGATCTGCGGCTGGCTGTCGCCGATCCCAAGCATTAGCGGGATATTGGGGCCATAGACGTCAGCGTCCATAAGGCCGACTTTTGCTCCGTTCGCCGTCAGCGCCGCCGCAAGGTTGACCGCAACCGTTGATTTGCCCACACCGCCCTTTCCGGACGACACCGCGATGATATTCTTCACGCCGGGTACAGCGACATTGTTTGCGATTCCGCGTCCCTTAGGCACTTCAGCGTCCATCGTAACCTTCACGTCGCTTACGCCGTCGATCGAACCGACAAGCTGCTTCGCTTCCTGTTCGAACGCATCCTTGACCGGACACGCCGGCGTAGTGAGGACGATCCGGAAAGACACGCTGCCGCCGTCGATCTCCAGATCTTTTATGAAATCAAGCGTGACGATGTCCTTTCGAAGGTCGGGATCGTTGATCTTCGAAAGCTGCTCCAAGACCTGTGCTTCTGTTACCTGGCTCATACTAAATTCCTGTAAAGTTCTCTTTTGTAATCTTTCACGATACACTTTCAAACATATGAGTTCAACCAAGCGGACGAGCTTCGAAATGCTTGCCTCGGAGGCAAGAAAATGCACTATTTGCGAGGCGATGAAAGACAAGACCGCGGTGCTCAGCGAATTGAACGGGAATCTTGAACCGAGGGTGTTCTTCATAGCGGAGGCGCCCGGCAGGCAGGGCGCCGACCGGACCAGAAGGCCGTTTCACGGCGACAAATCGGGCGAGAATTTTCAGGTGCTGCTCGATTCGATCCGGCTGACGCGGGACGAGATCTTCATCACGAATTCCGTGCTCTGCAGTCCTCGCAAGCCGAACGGCGCGAATCGAAGACCAAAGAAGAGCGAGATAGGCAATTGCGCGGACTATCTACGAAGGACTCTCGATCTCATAAAGCCGCGGATCGTGGTGACTCTCGGGAGCGTCGCGCTTGAAGCTCTGAAGGCCGTCGAATCTCACGATTTGACTCTGAAGGGAGATGTTGGAAAAGTCTACGATTGGAATGGCGGGAAACTTATACCGCTTTACCATCCGAGTCCGCAGGTGATCGCCTCGCACAGGAATATGGATCGGCAGCTTGAGGATTACGCGAACCTCGGGAATGAGCTGAAACGCATAAGGATTTGAAAGATCGAAGAATGGAAAAGACCTTTACAAAGCAGTTCGACCCTGAAGCCTACGAGGCGATCCGAAGGGACGGCGCGCCTTGGATCCTGCGCGAGGCGCGCGGGCTGATCGCGGTTTCCGGCGGGGAAGCGGTGCAGTTCCTCAACGGCCTGATCACAAACGATGTTGCGAAACTTGAAGACGGCACATCGATGCTCGCGGCTTTCCCTAATGCCAAAGGGAGATTGATCGCGTTCGCGCGTGTGGACAGGGAAGGCGGGAGATTCATTTTTGAGACCGAAGAAGCAACCCACGAAACGCTTCTCGCCAATCTTGAAAGATTCACCTTCGCCGGTGATTTTAAGGTCGAGGACCTGTCAGAATCGCTGGCGATATTATCGATCAGAGGAGAAAAGAGCGTGGAGGTCCTGGGTCCCGTGTTTGATGACGGATGTAAGCCTGGGGCGGGAATCGTCGAAGCGGCATTCGAAGGTGCCATAGTTCGCGTTCTTCCATCCGTGCGGGGAACGGGATTCGATCTTCGGATCGAATCGGCCCAGGCTGGCCGGCTCGCTGATTCACTGGCGGCGGCCGGAGCTATCTTGGTGGAAGGGGCGCTCGCCGAACTTCTCAGGATCGAGAGCGGAGTTCCGAAATTCGGCGTGGATGTAGACGAGGACACGGTCGTTCCGGAGATCGGGTTGGACGGACTTATCAGCTACCAAAAAGGCTGTTACATAGGACAGGAAGTGATCGCCCGGATACATTTCCGCGGAAAGGTCGCAAAAGAGCTGAAGGGCATCGTATTCGACTCGCCGGAAGCGATCGTGAACGCGGGCGACGAACTGTTGTCTCCCGAAGGAAAGAACGCCGGGGTCATCACCTCAAAAGCCTATTCGCCGGCGCTGAAGAAACACATTGCTATGGCGATGGTCCGAAACGCGCACCTCGAGTCGGGCACCCAATTGCGACTTGATTCGCAGAACTGCCGGGTCAGCGACCTGCCGTTCATCAGCTAAGACTGCAAAAGCCTATGGAAGAGCCAAAAGACCTTGACCGGCCGAACGCGAAGTTCGCTTACACGATCATTCAATCCCTGCTCAAGGGCCACGAGGCGCTCAGCGATCTCCTCGTAGTAATGTCGCACGCTCTCGACGAGGATGTTGTGAAGGCGCTGACCAACACGGGGGAATGGGAAAGCTACCTCGAATCAAAGCGTGAGTTGGAAAACACTAAGAAACAGATAGAGAAATTCACGGAGATCCTCAAGGAATTGGAGGCGGAAGATTCGGATGTTTGATCTGTTGATCATAGGCGCCGGCCCGGCCGGGATCTCGGCGGCATACGAGGCGAAGAAGGCGGATGTTGATTACGTCGTCATCGAAAAAGGACTGATCGGGAACACTATCTACAGTTACCCCGTCGGCCTGACCGTATTCTCTACCCCTGAAGAACTGGAATTCCGCGAAGGCGATCTGGATCCGGCGCGTGAAAAGCCCACCCGTGAAGAACTTCTTTCGTACTATGTCCGGTTTGTTCTCGAGAACGAGCTGAACGTGCGAACTGAAGAAACGGTGTTGTCAGTCACCCGCGCGGAGAACGGCACGTTCGCAATCACCACGGGCAAGGCGAAGTACAGTGCTCAAAACGTCCTTTTCTCTTCCGGCGCGATGGACAATCCGAGAAAACTGAACGCGAAGGGAGAAGACCTTCCGAAAGTCTCCCATCATTTTCGCGAGACCTACCCCTGGGTTCGCAAGAACGCGCTCGTGGTCGGCGGAGGGAATTCCGCAGGAGAGGCCGCCCTTTTTCTGGCTGAAGAAGGCGCGAACACTACGCTCGCGATCTTCCGTGAGGACTGGGAGAACACCGACCCAAAACAGGGCTGCATCAAGTACTGGGTAAAGAACCCGCTGGAACAACAACTCGAAAAACGATGCCTCCAGCTTTTCTTTCTTGGCAAGTTGGTCGAGGTGACCGAGGATACAGTGATTCTCGAGGACGAAGAAGGAAAGATCTGCACGCTCGAGAATGATGTGGTATTCGTCCTTATCGGTTCCGACGCGGACCTCTCAATGCTAAAGGGTCTTGGGGTAGATACCGAAGAAGGGAAATACGGCGAGGTGCCTTCATATCACGAAGACACCTTTGAAACGAATGTTCCAGGCGTCTTCGTGGCGGGCCACTTTACAAATCACCGGCACATAAAGCAAGCCATACTGGTTCCGAGGAAGATCGTGCCGGTCATCGCTGAAAGGCTCCGAGCGATGAGGACTAAGGAATGAGGGAACGCACGCATCTCGCGTGCACCGAGCGAAGCTCGAATTCGAGCTGAGGACTTCAGAACAGAAAAATAGGCCGCTGTATTACCGCGGCCTACTTCTATTTAGTGTTCTCGAATCGGATTAGTTTCCGTCCGGTTTTACTTTCCTGACAAATACCTTCTGCTTTCCAAACTTGTCCGCGATGTTCGCCGGGTTGATCTCGTAGGTAGTTACGTCCGTGATCTGCGACTGCTTGCCTCCAACGGTCTCGCTCCAGCGGTAGGGCAGCATCAGGCCCTCAACGCTGCGGAAGTCGGAGAACCGGATCTGGTGCTCAACGGGTTCTGCGGCGGCCTTCTTCATTTCGACAAGCGCGTCCTTGGACATATCGCCTGTGACGCTCTTCCTGATAAAGACGGCCTGATGGCCCGCATAGCTGATCATCCTCGGCAGGCTTGACGAAGCGTCAAGGTAGATCTTGAAGCTGGAGCCCTGTGCGTCAACCTGGATGATGTTGCTCGGATACCCGTCAACATCTCCCTCGCCGACGAATTTATAGCTCACGTCGAGTCCTTCAGGTGCCGTCATGAGCAGACCCATAGTAAATCGGAGCATTTCGTTGCCTGAATGGAGGCCGCGGGGTCCGAACGAAGTGTCGTCGCGTTCGATCACGATCTGTTTTCCGTCTTCAGTGTTCCAGACACCCGACTCCGAATTTCCCGACTCGCGGACGATCACTTTGTGCTTGCCGTCCTTTGGCATTTCCACGACCGTCCCGTCATCTTTTCTGAAGAACATCTTGTTTCCTTCAGCCTTCAATTCCGTGTTCCCTTCAGTCGTCCATTCAACGTTTCCATCCCCCTTGCGAATCACGATGACCTCTTTGTTTCCTTCAGGAAGCTCCGATGTGACGTCGGCGCCTTCACCGTCCTTCGACATCACGATGACGTCTATCTTCTTTTCAATGACGGCACCGTCAGCTGCTTCCGAGGACTCGCCGATCTTCACCAATTTGCTGAACTGACCCGGCATCTCGAAGTTGATCTCGACACCACCTAGTTCGGTAGAAGGCACGCCGTCCTTCTCGTAGAAATTTGTGGTAGCGCCCCTGATGGTCATGCTTCTGACTTCGCGAAGACTGCTTTCGCCGCCGATCGCCGCCCTTGCTCTGGCGATCAGTTCTAGTGCCTTCTGGTCGGATTTGAATTTTGCGCTTGCGACATCCAGAAGCCCACCAAGGCCCAGGAAGAACACTGACGCGCAGAGTACGGATATAACGAATCGTTTCATTTTTGCCTCCAAAATCTATTGATTGGTCACTATGACAGTCTGGAGTATGGCATCGGGCGAAGCTGGTTTGATTAAGAATACGCAAAGAAATTGTTAAGAATGTAAAAACTGCCCTATCTGCGTAAAAATGGCAAATCAATCGTGCTAGTATTTTTTACATCATGGTCCGGTCCCGATACAAAACTCTTTTGCCCCTAGTCCTCGTCGCGGTTCTTCTCGGCCTTCTTGTCGTCCTTGCAGGACTTCAATACAGATGGCTTGGCCAGATCAGCGATGCGGAAAGAAACCGGCTTCGTACAAGGCTTTCTGAAGATACGCGTCGGTTTTCGGAAGACTTCAATCGTGAGATCCAGACCGCCTTTTTCAATTTCCAAGTTCCGGCGGCTGCGATGAAAGCGGGCGAGCGAACGGAATTCCTTAAGCGCTACCTTTACTGGACGTCGAACAGCGCCTATCCCGAACTGATCGAGGGGATCTATTTTTACCGCGCGGGAGATGACAAAGGGGTCCTTAGATTCGATCCGGAAGTGGGGCAGTTCGAAAAGGCTGCCTGGAACGAAAGATTGAACTCCGTACGTTCCGAGATCGGCGATGGCAAGCAAATGCGGCCCATCATCGGCGCCCGTGCGGCGCTTGCCATACCTGTCTATGAGGAATCGGGAGAGTTGAAACACCTCATAGTCAGGTCCAGGAATTTTGTCGGTACAGAAGAGTTGAAGACCAAGGAGCCGCGTGAAGTTCAGTTGCCGGACAAGTATGGATTTCTGATCGTGCTGCTCGACCGGGAGGTGATGACCGGTAAGATCTTTCCGGAACTCGTAGCGAGATACTTCTCTGATTCAGACAGCGCGAATTATGAGCTTGAAGTCCAGGACGCCGCGGGAAATCCGGTTTTCAGAAAAGGCGAAGGCAAGATAACCGACGCCGATTCGGAAGCTACGATCCTGGATGTGAAACCGAATGGATTCAATTTCATAGCGGAACGGACACCGGCTTCCGGAATGAAGAAAGCAAATGGTTCGCGGATGCTTGTGACCGAGAAGTTCGAAAGCAAACGGATCGACGACGGAAAGACTGGTGCTGACGGCAATACCACGGTGGATGTGAACATCTTCGACTCGTCGGGACCGGCGGTAACTGTTTTTGAGT
>JAHEEZ010000023.1 GCA_024640445.1 Acidobacteriota bacterium
ATTCGCGTCCCCTTGATCTCGAGTTCGGCTCCGCTGATCAACAGAGAGGCATCGAGGCCCGTGATGAGATTTCCAAAACGGTCCACCGCGACGACCTCGGCAATCCGGGAGTTTCCCGATGCAACCGCACCCATTCCCGTTCGGATCCTCACAGGACCCTCCAGTGGCCTGCCGATCCTCTCGCCGGGAACACCGTTCGCGAGATGCGCCGCGACCGGCCCGAAGACATCGCGACCGTCGAAAGTTCCCGAAATCGTTGGCCCGAAATACTGCGAATTCTCAATTTCAAATGCGTCCCAGGTCATCTCGGTTTCCATCACGAAGGTAAGCAGTCCATTATCGGGAGCCACGAACAGGTAGTTTTCGGTGCGAAGTATAATTCTTCTGCGCGCCGATCCGACTCCGGGATCGACCACGCAAAGGAAAACGGTCCCGGCCGGAAAATCCCGGTAGCATGCCCAAAGCGAAAAACCCGCCGACCTTATGTCATGCGGGTTTGTTTCGTGAGTTATATCAGCAAGGACGGCATTTGGGGCTATTGAAAGGACGGCTCCCCTTACCGAACCTACATAGTGATCGCGCAGCCCGAAATCGGTCAGCAAAGCCACGATTTTCGCCGGACCCGGATCAGCGTTCATATCAGACAGTCTCAGGACCCCTATTTACAAGCAGCAGGATTCTTCTTCTCACAAGCCTCCAGCGCGCTGACAGCTTCTTCAAGCTCCTGCATCACCGCGAACGCGTCGGTCTTTGCCGCGTCAACAACAAATCGCGCGCCTTCCAATTTGTCGCGAAAGACCTTAGCGTCCTTCCTTGAATTTTCGGCCTCGGTGCGCAGATTACCCAAGACCCGGCCATCGGCTCCTGAGGCAGATGCGTCTGCAAGTTGTCTCTGAGCCTTGGACGCCCGTGCCTCGACAAACGCTGTGGTGTTCTCAAGTTGCATCAACCCCAGACAGTATTTTTCAGCAAGAGCCGTCTGCTTCCGAACTCTTGCCTCAAGTTCCCGGACGGCTTTCTGTTTGTCGGTGCAATTCTTGCAGTCCTTTCCGGCCACAGTGTCGGCGTCCCGGAACCTCGGGACCCCGCAAGCGGAGGCCGACCGCGAATCAGTATCCGCCCCGGGATTGCCCGAGAGACTTTCAAGTATCGCCTTTATCTCAGCATCCGATGCGACGCCGGACCCTGCCCCGGCCCTTGAAGCCGAAGAGGTGATCGCTATCGGAGCGTCGATTCCGAACTCTTTTGAAGGCTTGTAGTTCTCCAACTGATCGGAGGTCACCACGTTCAGGGTAACGTTAAGGATGTCCCTGGATTGGCTGCAGCCGTCCTCTTTCGCGCACGTGAGACAGAATAGAGTGACCTCGCCAAGGTAACTTCGACGCTGAAGACCCGCGGTGTTCACCACGACAGGCACGGTCTCACTGGCCCTACCCCTAACCGAGACCGAGGTCTTTGCGAAATCAAGAAATGGCACATTTCTACCTGAAATGCTGAAGTCATGCGTTTCCCGGCATCGGTTTTGGACGCTGATCTTGCTGTTGCCAAGGCTTTCGGCAATGAAGGTGATTTTCCAGATGAACTGCTGGGGGATCTGGCCAACTGCGGCGCCACAAAAGACGAGCACAACGGCAAGCGAAAGGAATACTTTTCTCATTTATGATCTCTCCGGGAATGTCGCTCGTATGTAAGGGTTTCCGAACAACGCTGACGCTTTAAGATTCTATGTCCAAACTTTGTGCAATTCTAGCATTGTAATTGCTGAACGCCCAACTTTTTGGCAGGTAAAAACCCGCGGACCGTTTGACGTGGTTACAAGGAGAAAATAACCTCGTCGCGATCCGCGGGATCAAGGCGCGCGGTTGCCCGGCAGGTATACCGCGGCGTAAAAGGAGGATGAAGCAATTTGTCGGCGTTAGCCGCCGTTACCGCTTATCTTATTTGAGTTTCGTAGGCGGTCTTGATACGCAGCTGCTGCTGTTCGGCGAGCCTGATGTACTTGCCGCGTTCGACAACCACCGCTCCTACTCCGAAGGCCGCGCCGACGCCGGCTCCGACAGCTGCACCTACAGGACCACCGACCAAAGCGCCGATCACAAGACCCGTCCCGGTTGACGCTCCGATCGTGATCGAATCCTTCTTGTAGGGCCTTTGGCCTTCTACCGTCCCTTCGTTGTCGATCCTCTTCACGTTGTCGCCTCTGACAGGCATGACTTCCATGATCATCGCATTGAAGTTAGCCCAACGATTCTGGGTAAGTACGATCCGGTCGAATGAAAGGACAAGTTCGGCACGCCTCTTTATCCTGCCGGGTTGCCGATTCTTTGCCACTCGGCCTTCGATGATCGCCCCGCCAATCTCCTCGGGAGAAACAACGCGGGCCTTGAACGGATCACCTTCGCGAATCACCTTAGTATCGAGTCCGTTGAGAAGCTCGATAACCAGTTCGGTTTCAGCTGGAATGATGATTATCTCGTTTCCCGAAGGGACGTAGGATGGCGAGGAATCCGCCTGAGAAGTGTCTACCGAATTCGTCCCGGTCGTCAGCGAAGCGTCGGTATATGCGACGTCCTGAGAATCGGACGAGCCTGTATTGGCAGAAACATCCGCCTGGTTGTCATAGGGGTCGTCGTCCGGTATCACTGCTTGAACGGAGTCCGCCGGCGTATCGTCCGGAATGTCCTGGGCATATCCGGTGTCCGGCCCCGCCGAGGCCGGATCTATGTCAACCTGGCCCCTGAACGCAAGGCTCTCGGGAATCTTGGCATCAAAGCTCTTCTTCGAGTAACCGCCTGCATACCCTACCTCAAAACCCTGCTTGTAGCCGTCCCGGTAGTTCTCGAGCGAACCGTAGTCGCTGCTATACGCGCGATCGGCGCTCTTATATTCCGGATGGCGGGCCAAACTCTTGGAGGCGTTTTCAACCGCGTCCCGGTATCCGGACATATATCCGTCGGAATAACCGGTTCGGTATCCGCGCTGCAGGGCTATTTTTGAATCTTGGGCGGCAGCGGTCTGAACTGCCAGGGTAAGAGAAGAAATGGTGACGAGGGAAAAACACAGGGAAAAAGCTAAGAGACTTCGTGTTAGCTTCATTGATCCTCCTTTTCAAAAACCTGAGAAATGTAATATCCTCTGAGGGTTATACACCATAAGTTCAGAATTTACAAGAAGAATGTAGCCGACATTCACAAGGCCGGCCCGTGCTTGACCGGCTGGCTTTGCCGGATAGTCGGTCCTTAAAGCTTGCAAGTGTGTCATTTAGCCACGCACACGCATATTGTCCAACAGAAACGGAGCTTAGCCGCTTTGAGGAGAATGTGGGGCCGACCGGATGTACGTATGGGAGCGGGACGGCGGCAAGACCAGCCGCCGCCCCGCCTTTCCGCCTTCTAGAACATCAATAAATGCTTTGGAGGAGCTATTTACTAGAAACTCTTGCGGAAAAGGTAAGAAGCCCTCACAAAGAATGTACGGCTGTTGCGCTCAAAACGGGGTTCAAACTGACCTGTCAGAGGGCTGAAGCCATTGTAGTTGAACGAATCGTTGTATCCGACGTAGAAGGCGGTACCCGGATTTGGGTTCCATCCGAACAGCATCTGACCACCGGCGCGTCTGCTCAGGGTGTCGTAATCCCAACGCACTCTTGTGAAGATGAACCTCGTGAACTGGTAGGTGGAACGAAGCGAGAAGATGTTCGTATCGTATGCGTTTTCTCCCGTGTCCTTTCGCTTCAGCTTGCTCTTTGTGTATTCGAAGGAGATCTGGAGCGGATCGGTGGGTTTGTAATTCATCCCGAGCTGGAGGTCAAATTGCGTGCCGGTCCCCGGATCGATCGCCGGATAGTCCCCCGCCGTTTCCGGATTCTGGCGGTATCTCTCAAGGTAAGCGAGATAAGCAGGGCTGACCCTGTCGAACAGCGGACCTGCGCCAAAATCAAAATCCATGGCATTGAATACCGACCCCACAAACCCGTAGGCAGAGAAATGTTTGTTAAACGTCTTGTTGAGGTTCACACCAAAGTATGGCTCGCGGGCGGACCTTGTGGGTGCACCGAAGAAGCCTCCGTCACGGACGCCCTCGATCCGTTTCGGGCCGAACTCGTCCTCGTAGATCGTTTCAAATCCGAGCCCGGCTTCCGCGTAGAGGAACACATTCCCCTGCATATTCACGTTGACGTTCGCTCCCACAATTCCGCCCTGATTCCGGCCTTCCCAGTCCATCTGGTACCTGACGAACTGATTGCTGTTCAGCCGTATGACCGGCGCATCCGGCCTGGACTTCGTGCTCAGGCGGTTCGCAAAGAGGAAACTGTTCGTATTGGTCCTCCTTGTGAAACCCGCATCGGCCCTGTAATCCCGTGACCTTCCGGTCGCCTCGATATAGTAACCGTGACGGTCGGTCGTATAGTCCACGCTGAAGAAGTAGCCAAGGCCGTTACCCGTCCTGTAGTTGTTCTCGTTTAGACCGGGATCATAGAAATAATTCCTTGAGTGGGTCGCAAGGACCTGGAAGTTGGCGACGGTCTTTGCGTTCAGTTTGTACACACCGTCAAAACCGCCTGTGAAATTGCGGTTGCGGGGAAAAACCCTGGCCGTTCCAAAGAATCCGATATTGTGCTCGCTCCCAATGTCCCTCTTTACGCGCACAACCGCGAAGTATGCGTTCTTGTCCAGAAACTCTTCGCTGGGCCTGAAGTCGGGATCCGGGTCCGTACGCTCATCTTCCGAAAAGTTCCCGGGCGCGTTGTCAGATGCGATCAAGAAGCCGAAAGAGTATTTACCCACCTTTCCCGTCAGCTTCGTGGCTACATCAGGATCCACGATCGTCCTGGAATAGAAGGGCTGAAGCGGTGACTGGAAGATCTCGACGCCCTCAAGAAAGAACGGTCTCTTTTCCGCAAAGAATATCGGGAACCTCTGGTTCGCGGTCACGACCGGCGCATCGGCTTCGATCTCCGCAAAATCCGGGTTGATCGCGGCATCAAGCGTGATATTTGAAGTGATCGTGTACTTGATATTGAGTCCAATATCGTGCTGGACGGGATCGTTGACAAATCTCCCCGGATCGACCGTTCCGTCCGGATTAAAGATCGGATGGTAAGGATTCCCGGCTGCGACCGAAAGCGGGATCGTGCGTTTTCTGCTCCCAGTTTCAGACAGCGTGATACTCGGTACGATCTCAAGCGTACGTTCGTTCTTGATCTCGTTGAGCCCTGTGATCTTGCCGTGTTTGATCAAGAAACCGGACACGTTGCGGTCATCGGGCATCCAGGAGTCGAATTCGTCGTTCAGGCGGTCGATGTTCCGGGCCGCGTTGAAACCCCAAAACTTCCCTTCGCCGGCTGTGTATCTTAGCGATTTGAACGGGATCTTCACTTCTACTGACCAGCCCCAGTCGAGCACGGCCCCCTTCGATTCCATTACGATATCGACAGAAAAATCAGCTCCGCGGCCTTCCGTAAAAATGCCGTCCTGTTGAATGCCCAGAGGATTGAACCCAAGCTCGTAGGCCCTGCGGTGGTCGTTATAGGTGTCGAGCCAGACCCGCACGTTGTCTTCGCCAAAGACGTTATCGCGTTTGGCAACCGTCGCACGGATCTTGTCGGGATCGTCCCAGCATTTGAACGCTATGTAGAGATTTTTCTCGTCATACATCACATAGACGATCGTTGGCTTTGAAGGCGATATGTTGTCGCCGGGTGATGTCTGGTAGAAATCCTTGAAGACAGCCGCCCGCTCCCAGAGATCCTCATCGACCTTACCGTCAATGGTTATGCCGTTCTCCAATGATACCTTCGGTATGGATACAGGCCTTGCTTTCTCGACCGGCAAATCAACGCCGCCCGTCCGCTTGGATCTGACGACCCGCGGGCTTGATTTCGGTGCTATTTCCACACCTGCGGTCAGCATTGGATCTGACGATGCTTCCGGCCTGGACTGCGCAGCTACGCCTGAAGCAAAGCACAGGATCGCCGCATAAGCGATAAGTCTGCTCATTACAAATCTCTCCTGAGAGAGCATCGACGTTGCGCGGGATTACCGCTTTTACGGGGTCTTTGGGTCTATGGGCGGGATCAGTAAATTAAGTAATAGAACGTAGTAATTTGCCCTTTAACAAACCCAGCGAACCGGTGCTGTTTTCAGTCGATGACCTCCTGTTTTGTAAATTGACGCAGCGGGGGGAGACATTCAATGCCAACTCCTGCCACTGTTTCCAAACGACTCGCATGTTTTCCGGTTCCCGGAAGGTCCGCGATCGTCCGCGGTTAACTTCTTCTGCCGGCCCCGGTCGTCCAGGGTCCGTTCGTGAGAACTGACTAGTTGACGAACATCGCCCTCTTGCTCCGGATCCGGACCGACCCTTCGATCTGCTGGAGATTGAAGGTCGCCTTCCCGCTTCCTACCTTCCAAACGCCCTCGTCCTCAAGCAGAAAGTCCAGAGCGCCCAAGCGCCACTTGTGGTCATTTACCGCAACCGCTTCCGCAAGGTCCAGATCTTGTGTCTTGATAACCGCACTGGCATCATCCGACAGCGTAAGGAACACGGTGCCAACCCCCTTTACGGAATCGATCGCGCCGAAGTCGCCTTCAAGATACACATCGCCATTGATCGCATTCGTTATCAGGTCGCCTTCAAAACCGATCACGCGAACGGTGCCATTGGTTCCGCCGATCGAAAGGGTCCCGTGAGAATCACGCACATTCACTGCTCCGGTGCCGCCAACGAGTTCCAGTTTTCCGGTCACACCCTCAAGACGGACTTCCCCGTTCGTGAGAATGCGAAGATCCGACTTTTTTGGCACAAACACCTCCAATCGCACTTTGTCGAGCAAAGGCGAACCTGACACAGCCTTCGTCCTGCTGGTCTTGACCTCAAGCTTGATGTCCTTGTCGTTCTTGTTCGTGTAAACACTGACCTCGGAATTCAATTCGTTGCGCTTCAGACGCGTCACGGAGTAGCTGACTTCCTGTTTGTCCCAACCGTGGACGCGCACAGCGCATTCAGCTGCATCGATCGTGATCGACGGGACCCCTGAGACTTCAAACGAACCGCTCTTCTCTTCCACAAACGGCGAACGGCCCACATACAGCGCCTCGGAAGCCCTCGCAAGTTCAGCCTCGATTCGGCCTCGCTCCGATTCCAGTTCCTTCGAAAGTTTGGCGCTGTCAAGCGCCTCGGTCGCCTTCCTTAAAGCCTCAGCCGAAACGGCAAATTCCGGTCCGACCTCGACAACAGTGGCTTCGACGGCCTTCATTGCCTTTTCGATCTCCTTTTCAGAGAACGCGATCTTTGCTTTGGACTCACCCAGTGCCCTTTCAAAATCCTCGTTTATCCGGCCTACTTCAACTTCATAATCGTTATCGAATGAGTCGTCAAAATCATCGGCGTTCTTTTGCTTCAGCAGGTCAATCGCCGAGTTCGGCGTCCCGCCGTCCTTGTTTATGAACTCGATTCCGCCATTGACACTGTTCAGACGAACCTTTGCATCACCCGTACCTATGCGCCCATAAAGGTCTCGGCCGACATATTTGCCCTTCCTTACCGTGAGACCGAAATCATTCGTGATGTTTCCGTTAACGGAGTCCGCCTTAACCGTGGCATTTGTATTCGACGGGATCATCAGCCTCACTTTTCCGTTGACGGTACTCAACGATATCGCCGATTCGGCGGTGAGCTCGCTGAAATCAGCTTCAACTGTTCCATTTACGGTCGACAATTTTGCGGTTCCGCTCAAATTTGCCGCTTTGACATCGCCGTTAACTGCGGACACCTCTGTATAGTTTGCCAGGTTGGACAACTCGACCTTACCGTTTATGGTCTCGATCTCCTTCAAAACGGCAGTTCTCGGCACCTTCAGCTTAAAATCAACAGAGAGGTTCGAGCGATATTTTTCTTTTTCGCCGCTTTTTACCCTGTCTTTCCATGGTTTGTAGTCGGTGCTCACGCTGAATTCGCTATCAGTGGCATCGATGACGATCTTCACGTCGTCAAGCCGCTCCTTAGTATCGGCTACCTTGATCGCCTCAAGCGATATCTGCGGCGAATCCCAGGCCTCAATGGTCACCGAACCGTTGATGTTCGAGAGTTCTATCCGGCCATCAGGATTGAAGGGATACACCTGTGAAAAGCGCTCCGTTTCATCGAGCACGACCGGCATCTGTCCGGCCTGCCTCTGGACGGCGGCGGCGTTCTCGAACAAAAGGGGCCCGTTACCGTATGTAAAGACCGTTCCCGCAAGCAGTAATGTGACAAACCATGACATGAGGTGTTCTCCTGAAACTATGTATATGAAATTTGCTTCAAAATGTTCCGTGTTCTATTTACAGAACACCACTTTGCCCGCCAATCTGACATTTTTTTCAGATTTCGCAACCGAAATGTTGCAAAGGCTATGTACGTTGAGTGCAGTTGATGCCCGGCACTGAAATGGTTTGGACCCTGGGAGCCCATTTGCCACAATATCGAGCCGTTTGGAGTGTCCGGACTGAATTTACATTGAAAGATTGATTTGATATTTTACCTGTTTGGTTCGGGGTTTTGTTCGGGAGTAATTTTTTTGATGCTTAATCAAACCCGCCTGCATATTCTGCATACACCGGAGGACCTTGGAAAGAGGGCGAGAACCGGCATTTCCTTGCATTGTCACACCGAGCAATCCAAGGAGATGCTCGATTTTGTTCCTCATTATGCAGACAAGCTTCCGATAATTTCCTTCCTGTGGAAACGTGAAAGGGACAACCTGCTAAGGCGGGAAGGAAAGGTGCTGGATTTCTCAACAGCCTACTGGTCTCCGCCTCTCCCTCCGGAAGAGGTATATCAGATCGAACATGACCAACTTCTTTCCGCGGGGCTCGAACCGATCGTCTCTTTGACCGATCATGACGACATCACCGCAAATATCAAGGTCAACGCTATGACGGAAGGTCCCGATGGGCCGATATCGCTTGAGTGGACGGTCCCTTTTGAGTACGGCTTCTTCCATCTTGGCGTGCACAACCTCCCCCCCCGCCGGGCGGAAGAGATAACCGAAGAACTCCTTGCTTTCACTTTCAGCGACGACGAAGTACCCGACAATGCCCGTTTACACGAGTTGTTTGGGATGTTAACCGGGATTCGCGAGGTCTTGGTTATCCTGAACCACCCGCTTTGGGACATCGAGATCGTAGGCCAGGAGAGGCATGAAACACTGTTGCGGAACTTCATCATGGAATTCGGGCATTGGATCCACGCCTTCGAGATCAACGGTTTTCGCTCCTGGTCGGAAAACAAGGCAGTGCTTGAGATGGCAGACGCAATGGGCTTCCCGGTCGCTACCGGAGGGGACCGGCACGGTTGCAAGCCGAATACTGTCATCAATCTCACCGATGCGGAGACGTTTGAAGAGTTCGTTGATGAGATCAGGGTTTTGCGACGCAGCCAAGTGGTGTTGATGCCGGAATACAAGAGACCCCTGCATTCCCGCCAGCTTCAGTCATTTTCGGAGATCCTGAGTCATTATCCCCATTTCCCTGAGGACCGCAGACATTGGTTCGACCGCATTTTCTTTGACGTGGCGGACGGGAGGGGCCTTGTGCCTGTCAGGAGTCATGGAATGGAGCGTGGCGGGCCGCTTTGGATGAGGACTGCCGTCAAGACCCTCGGCTACCTTGGAAGCGCAAAGATGAGACCCTTTTTCGGGATTGCCAGAAAGAAGGTCGACCGGGTACCGAAAACACTTGAGGACGCCAGATTCGTAAAACCGGATGTCGAGGAAGTGGTCAGCGTACTTCACCGGTCGCGCACCTCCGCGGAGTCTGCCGGGTGAGCATTTGAACAGCATCGAGAGTGGTCTTATTGGGCGGTCACTGACCGCCGATGTTTTTTGTGGCCTGTATGCCGACGCATCGAGCAGAGCGGCGGTGGCCAAAGATAAATAGTGAACGAATCGACGCGCGTAGCCTTTTTTCCGGACTCGTTCTTGGAAGTGAACGGCGTCGCGATGACAAGCAAGAGGCTGATCAATTACGTGAAGGCGCGGAATCTCGCATTCCTATGCGTACATGCGGGGACTTCTACCGGCGAGAGCCGAGACGGTTCGATAGAGTATCTGTCGCTGAAGCGGTCACCGATCGCGTTGCCGATGGACGAGGACCTGAAATACGACCCGCTTTTCCAGCGTCACTCGCGACGCGTGCTCCGAAAATTGGTCGAATTCAAGCCGGACGTTCTGCACATTACCGGCCTCAATGACGTTTCGATCATCGGAGCGCACCTTGCTTGGAAGCTGAACCTCCCGCTCGTCGGTTCGTGGCACACGAACCTCCACGAATTCGGCGCGCACAGACTTGCGCGGTTGTTTCGGTTCCTTCCAAAGAAGACCGTCGAATCATTCACTTCGTTCACCGAGAAGAAGATACTCGCCGGCGCGATGCTCTATTACAAGATGCCGAAGTTGATCCTCGCGCCTAACCGGGAACTCCTGGAAGCGTTGGAGAAAGGCACCGGCAGGGAAACCAGATTGATGACCCGCGGAGTCGATACGGAGATGTTCTCTCCGGTCAAGCGGACTGTCAGCGACGGAACAATGAGGTTTGGATTCGTAGGAAGGCTGCGGGCCGAGAAGAATGTAAGGATGCTTCAGGAATTGGAGCGCGCGATCGAAAGAGAAAGGCCCGACGCGAAGTTCGAATTCATAATAGTCGGAGAAGGCAATGAGCGGGTATGGCTCGAGGAAAACATGCGGCACGCCGTGTTCACCGGGTTCCTTGAAGGAGAATCGTTGTCTGAAGCCTACGCCAATATGGACCTTTTTGTATTCCCCTCCGAGACAGATGCCTTCGGAAACGTGGTCCAGGAGGCCTATGCGTCAGGCGTTCCGGTGCTTGTTACGGACAAGGGCGGCCCCAAGTTCATGACCGAAGTGGGCAAGACGGGCTTCGTGTGCGAGAACTTTGACGACTTCGTGAAATTCGCGGTGGAGCTAATGGACAATCGAGAGAAATTGTTGAGAATAAAGGAGTACGCTAGAGAATATTCGCTCTCAAAAACTTGGGACAGTGTCTTCGACTCAGTCTATGACACCTACGAGAGGGCTATTTTTCTAAGGAAGAATCCGCGGAACGATGACCGTTCCGACACATAATGAGCTCTTCTATTAATGAAATCCACCGTTCGGTCGCTGACGCGGACGATCTTGAGTCCGTACACGACGAAGACATCTCGATCGGCGACGTCTTCCTCAGCCTTTTGCAGCACCCGCTGCAGATAATCACGCGCTGGAACTGGAAGTCTGCCTTCATGGGCGCCCTTTTGAGAGCGTCTTTCTATTTTACTGTTTACAAGGCGAGCAAAGAGAGCTGGCTGGTGACGATGACCGCGGTTGCGGTCGAACTCGGCTTCCGGTTTTTGACATCCGGGATCTCGGGTGCGCTCGTTCAGTCGTTCCGAAGAGCCAAGCCGCCATGGCTCGCGACCGGTATCGTGAGCGTCTCGCTACCGATCTTCAGCCACACGGTCGAATACATCACTCATTACTCGCAGGAAGCTTATTTCTCAAACGTCTTCGCGCCATCTATCAACAACGCCCGGCAAAAAGCTTTCGCGGTTTCAGTGCTGATTTCCGTTCTTTCCGCTTTGTTCAACATATTCATAATGCGGCAGGGAGTTCTCCTTGTGGGGGCAGGCAATGAGACACAATCGCTCTGGGCAGACCTGAAGAGCATACCGGGGCTGATCGTCCAGTTTGTAGGTTACCTTCCCTCGCAAATAATCAAATTCTTTTCAAACGGCCAATTCGTTTACGCCATCGGCATCTTTGTCTCTTTCGGGCTTGTGGTCGGCACGCTGATGGGGACGTTCAGGGGCAAGATGTCATGGGCATATTCGACAGGTATTGGTGCCTGGGCCATTCTCCTGGGTGTCACCTTACTCATGTTCACCTTTCAAACGATCCGCCGAAAGTTCTTCAGCGACGCAAAGACGTCAGCCTAGGCAAATGATCCCAAATGCCGGAATCTCCGCCAAAATCTGTTCACATCACCAACTACTATCACCGTGACTCGGGGGGAATAAGCACCTCGTACAACGCGCTGATGGCCGCCGCCGCGAGACACAAGCGCCAAATGCGGCTGATTGTTCCCGGGGAAAAGGAAGAGATCGAGGAGGTCAACGAATATGCACGCATCTACTACGTGCCTGCGCCGAAATCCGCGTTCTTCGACAAACGCTACCGGGTGATAATGCCTTGGCAGTATCTGCAGGGTGAATCGCTGATCCGCAAGATCCTCGAAGAAGAAATGCCGGACTTTGTCGAGATCACGGACAAGTATACGATCAGCATGTTCGGCGCAATGATCAGCCGCGGTAATTTTGCCGACTTGAAACGACCGATGGTCATTCATTTTTCCTGCGAGAGAATGGACGACAATCTCGGCTCCTTCGTAGCCAAAGGCCGGGTCTCCGAGTGGTTCGCAAGGCTCGTTATGGGTCTCTACAATTTCCCCAGCTTTGACTACCACATCGCAAATTCCCCATATACCGCCGAAGAGTTCCAACGGTCGGTCCTGAAGAAATACAATCCCAGACGGTCCCGGCGTTTCTTCAACTTCTGCTGGAGGCTCTTTCGTTCGGCACGTGTGCCCGTGGAGGAAAGAATAAGGGTCTGCCCGAGGGGCGTCGACAAGGAACGGTTCTCACCGGGACGGCGTTCGGAAAAGGTTCGGCGCGATATGATCGAGCGCGCCGGGATACCGGACGATGCGACCATACTTTTGTATGCCGGACGGATCTCCCCGGAAAAGAACATAGGACTGCTTCCGGAAATGATGAAGACGCTCGCCGGAGACGAACGCGACTACAGGCTTCTGGTCGCGGGCGCCGGACCGCAGGCCGAATGGCTTGAAGAGGAGACCGCTAAGCATATCCCGGGAAAGATAAAACTCCTCGGCCATCTGGACAAAGAAGTACTCGCCGATTACTACGCCAGCGCCGATGTCTTCGTCCATCCTAATCCGAAGGAACCGTTCGGCATCGCACCACTGGAAGCGATGGCCTCGGGGGTCCCGGTAGTCGTACCGAATGCGGGCGGTCTTCTCTTTTACGCTACGCAGGAGAACACGTGGCTGGTCGAACCCGAAGCTGAGCAGTTTGCCGCGGCCGTCAGGGAGATAATGTCAGATAGCGAACTGCGTGAAAGGAAGATCGCCGCGGCGCTTGAGACGGCTGCGGCCAATACCCGCGAGAGGTCGACCGACTTCCTCATTCAAACCTACGACGAGCTTCTTGCGGACTTCCGCGCGAGGCGGGAATTGTTCGTCGCCGGCGAAGAAACAATGAGTTTTGATTTTTCGAAGCTGGCCGAATAAGCCTCAGGGCGTCTTCGTGAATTCTGCGACAAATGAATAGGTCTTGTAGAGCGGCGTGACTTTAAGGCTTCCTTTGCCGTTCTTTTCCAACTGCTTGAGATGGGGCAGCAGGTCAGGCCTGTATTGAACGTGGAACTTCTTCAGCCAGGCAACAAGAGCCTTTCTGAACCAGGCGGGCATCGATCGCTGGTCAAAGAAATCGACGATGTAAAGTGGGCATCCATTCCGCAGGTTCCGAAGCGAGTTCTCGACGGCCGACTCCCAATCCGGGATCATTGAGATCGAATAGGAAAAAAAGATCGCGTCGAACGGATCTTCAAGCCCGAACGTGTCTGAATGTGAATACTCCTCGGCAAGCGCACGCACGACGTGCATGTTCCGAAGCGCTTTGGATTCCTTTCTTCGCTCCGCATTCCGAAGCATCTCGGACGAAGCGTCAAGGCCGTAGAACCTGGTGTCGGGATACTTTCGGGAGAGGATCTCAAGGTTTCGTCCGGTTCCGCAGCCCACCTCCAAAATGTGATCGCCCTCGCTGATCCTCATATCGCTGATCAGCCTGTCCCGTCCAAGCAGATAATACTTCCGTGAAAGGTCGTAGAAATGCCTCTGGAAGCGGTACATGCGGTCCATACGACTGAATGTGCGTTCTGTTGACATAGTCAGATTCTATACCCGCCGGCCTTATGGGCATAGTTTTTATTCGAGAGTGTAGAGATGAAAGCCGCCATAGATCGAGGCCCGGTCCCTTGTAAACAGCTCTCTTGAACGACCCTCGTGGTACTTGAACCGACCGCGCAGATCGCCGCTCAAAGCGTCCTCGACGGGCGAACGTCTGCCGGCCGTACGGAATATCACGCGCGTACCGGGAGCCCCCATCGCGGCGATCAGGCTCCAAAGGGATTCGATCATTTCCGGTTTCATCCAGTCCTGCGCGTCAAGGAACACGAAACGGTCAAATGCCCCCTTACCCGCAAGGCGAATTTCGTCTGTCACCGACGCGACCTTTGCAGTAATACGGTCCGCATTCGCTCTTAGATCGTCCCAGTTTTCCGGTTTCAGATATTCGGGAAGAGCTTTTCGATCCTCAGTGTCATAGCGCCTGGCAAACGCCTGCCACGCGAAGTAGTTGTCGTCGATCGGAAATCCTGCCGCAAGGCGGTGGGCCCGCTCGCGATAAGTATCGATCAGCCCCCCCTGCCCTTCCAGGTCTTTCTTGAGCTCGTCGTACTGCTGTGGAGGGATCCCGAGCCCGAACAGCGTAACCGGCATCTTGCCCACAAGGCGTACGAACGCGGAATCGAAGAAGGGCTCGACATGGCGGCGGTAGAGATCTTCCTGTTCCTGAATGCTCCTCGCACCGAGAACTAGTTCCGGACGGCAACCGTGCAGCCCGGCGATCTTGTGAAAAAACCCGAGGAAGTATCCGTTGCGGGAGTGCTTGTAAATTCCGCGTCCGGAAAAGAGATCGATCCTCCTTCGCCGCCTGATCCCGAACCTGCTTTCCCAGTATTCACGCCCACCTTCATTCAGCCAGGGCGCCACGTACTCGCGAAAGTTATCCGCGTTCGATTTATCAGTGCCGCGTCCGAAGAACGAAAAGAAGGATTCGTGGTCTGGCAGGCCCTTGATGGCGGCGATCTTTAGTTGAAGAAGCGCGTCGTGATGGCGGTTGAGATCGACGGATGTGACGCTCCCTGGTGCCTCGATCAGATAATTCAGCGCGTTGCAGCCGCCTGACGAGATGGTGAGTATCCGCGAATCGGAATTCAGTTCAAGGGCCTCAAGATCGACCCTTGGGTCTTCCCATATCTGGTTGTAGACAAGGGCATCGAACCATACCGAAAACAGCGACTGCAGGAGTCCTTTCTTCGAAGCCCTGTTGCTGTTCTTCACTGCCTTGCGGAGAAGCTGGCTGCTCGGTTCGGCTGAAAGCATTTTGCGATTATATTTCACGCGGCAAGGATGCGGAACCGCGCGACGATGATTGTCAGGGAGATCTAGTGGGCGGGGGAGAAGCTCACTCGTTGGCCATTACTTCGACCGGATCTATGTCCGAGGCGCGCCACGCGGGATAAAGAGCGCCAACAAGACTTCCCGCTATCGCAATGACGACCGCGGTAACCAGCCATCCGGGACTGAACTTGAACGGCAGGTCGTAAGCGGTCTCGATAGCAAACGAAGCCGCCACGGATACGGAAAAACCGATCACGACCCCGAAAACACCGATGAGAAGTGCTTCGCCCTCGATCACCCGGATTATGAACGGTTTTGAGGCGCCGAGAGACTTGAGTATGCCGATTTCCTTTCTGCGTTCAGTTATGGTCGTGTACATCGAAAGCAGAACGAATATGGTGCTCACGAACGCTCCAAGTCCTACCAGCACACGCATAAATGTCTTGAGGCCCGGAATCCTGTCCTGGACGTCGATTATTAGGTCACGGGTCAGATTCACCTTGTTCCCGGGCAGCGCTTCGTTGATCTTCGAAGCTACAGCAGCAGGATCTGCACCGTCTTTCAGCTTCACCAGAATATAGGTGCATTTGTCCGGCGACTGCAGTTTTTCCTGCATCGCCTTGAGCGACATCTTTATTCTCGCGCCGGAAGGCGGCGAGAAATTGCCCGTGATCTGGTAATCCTTGCCAAAGAGCTCGATCTTGTCCCCGATCTTCAGATCGTTATCCTTGAGATACCTCTGGTCTACGATCACCTCGTCCGAATTCCTGGCCGGGCGGCCAGCGACTATGCTCATCGCATTCATCTTCGCGAACGGTTCCCACTCGAGTCCATCGATCTGTTCTACTCCCCATCGGGCTCTGGAATTTGCGGAAATATAACGAATGATCGGAACTGTCGACGCCACGCCGTCGATAGCGAGCAGCCGCTCCTCGTAAAGCGTGCTCACGTTCGGGCTTGAACTCGTAAGCGTGCCGGATCCCGGCCTTGTGAACACTATCTCGGCCTTCCAGTTTGAAGCGCGCTTCGCCATGTCCTCGGTCATGCCCTGCGCGAGGCCTGTAAAAAGCGTCACCAGTACGACACCGAGAGCGACCCCGACTATGCTGATGAGTGTTCTGAACGGACGCGTCCTGAGATTTGCTAGGATCAATTCGACCATAATGCGAAGAGTTATTGTACGGGAAGGGTATTGCGTCCGCAATCGGGCAGCGGTTAGCCCTTTAGCTCACCGTTTAGCTCACCGTTTAGCCCGCCCTTTAGCTCACCGTTTAGCCCGCCCTTTAGCTCACCGTTTAGCCCGCCCATTTATGGGTGGGACCGCTTAACCCGCGCGGATCCCTTCACCGCCAGCCATATACCCCCGAGGATCAACACGCTGGCGATCATCAGCCGAACCGTCAGCGATTCGCCGAGAAATGCGAGTCCGCCTGCCGCAGCGATCACGGGAACCGAGAGCTGAACGATCGCCGCGCTTGAAGAAGTGTGACCGCGAAGCGCCGCGTACCAGATCGAGTATCCGATACCGGAAGCGACCGCGCCTGAAAGCCCCGCGAGTACAGCTCCGCGAAACGAAATACTGATCGAAACTGCAAACGGAAGCGATGCGACGATCACCATCGGGACCGCGAATAAAAAATTGCCGGCGGTCTGGGCCACCGGGTCTGAACTTCCCTTTCCACGGAGCGTGTAGAAGCCCCACGCGATCCCCGCGGCTGCCATGAGCAGCGAACTGAAAAGCGGAGGCGACTCGAGACCCGGAAATACAAGATAGACCAGCCCGCCGAGCGCGACCGCGAGCCCGGCCCATTCAAGAATCCCCGGTCTTTCTCCCCTTATCAGGCCGACGATCAGCATCGTCGCCTGCACGCAGCCGAAAAGGATAAGCGCGCCGGTGGCCGTTGTCAGGCCGAGATACGCGAACGAAAAGGTAATGGCGTAGGCAAAGAGAAGAAATGACGAAAGGAGGTTTCCGCGCTTAACTCTCTGCGCGAAGCCAGCCCCTTCCCTGGAACCGGCGATGAGGAGTATCAGAGTGAGTACCGAGGCCGCCGACAAGATGCGGATGGATGTGAATGCGGCTGCGTCTATCGACCCGGCGCCGAGCGCGAGGCGGCAAAGGATCGAGTTAAACGCGAAACAGATGAGCGCCGCGGTTGTAAGCAGGATGGTTCGCAAGAAATGGCCTCAGTGAAGTCCGAGCCGCTCTTTCACAAGTTCGTAATCGTATGTGGTCACTTCGATCGGATTTCCGTCGGTATCGAAGAAATAAATTGACCAGGACTTGTCGTGGTCGGAGATGTTCTCTGCCATGACCGAACCGCCTTTACCATTCGCAAGACCGAGATCCGTCAGCCGGCCGATGAAATCCGCGAAATCTTCGCCGGATACGCCGAACGCGACCGTGCTTTGATTTACCGATTTCTCCGAAGGCCTTGCGAAAAGCGCGATCCCGGAACTCCCGCCGTCGCCGGAGATCGTCAGCGGCCCTCCTCCGACTGCCCAGTCCTCGTGTTCTTTTACGATCTTTAATCCAAGGACCTTTTCGTACCAGGCGGCGGCTTCGTACTGGTCGGAAACAAAGACGTGCACGTGGTCAAGCGATACTTTCATCGGAGCCTATTCCTCCTCGTCGGAACTTCCCTTGCGCTCGGGCCGCAGATGCGGAAACAGGATCACGTCGCGGATCGAGTGGCGGTTCGTCAGAAGCATTACAATTCGGTCGATGCCGATCCCGATACCCGCCGCGGGAGGCATTCCGTAACTGAGCGCCGTGATGTAATCCTCGTCCAGGACCATCGCTTCCTCGTCGCCGCGCTCGCGCTCCTTCATCTGGTCGACGAACCGATCGTACTGCTCGCGCGGGTCATTCAGCTCGGAGAAGCCGTTCGCGCATTCCATCCCGTTGATGAAAAGCTCGAACCTCTCGGCAATCGCGGGATTTTCCGGCGATGCCTTGGAAAGAGGCGACACTGCCTTCGGGAAATCGATGATGAAGGTCGGCTGGATCAGATTGTGTTCGACGTGCTCCTCGAACAGCTCCAGCATGTTCGACTCGTTCACGTCCGCGTCGGGCATATACCTTCGCACTGCGTCCGCCATTGGAAGGCGTTCGAACTTGGAGAAATCGATCTCGTTCTCCTCGTAAACCACTTTACGCCCGCCGGTTGCCTTCTCGACCGACTCCTTCAGCATCTGCTCGCAGAAGTCCATCATCCCGCCCACTTCCATATAGGCGCAATAGAACTCAAGCATCGTGAACTCGGGATTGTGCTTGTACGAGATGCCCTCGTTGCGGAAGTTCCGGTTCAGTTCGTAGACCTTCTCGAAGCCGCCGACCGTCAGGCGCTTCAAGTAAAGCTCTGGGGCAATCCTCGCGAACAGCTTGATGTCCAGCGCGTTGTGGTGCGTCTCGAACGGCTTCGCCGCCGCGCCGGTCGCCTTCGGGGTGAGCATCGGCGTTTCGACCTCGATATAGCCCTGATCTTCCAGATAGCGCCTCATCGAGGAGATGATCTTCGCCCTGCGCTCGAACACCTCGCGCGTCGTCAATCCGTCGTGTTCGACCTGCAGGCTCGAGCCGATCAGGTCCGCGTAACGCCTACGCTGTTTGATCTCCGGATCCTCGATCCCGTGCATCTTGTCGGGCATCGGCACCATCGCCTTCGTGAGGAACTGGAGCTTCTCGACGTGGACGGAAAGCTCTCCCGTGTTGGTGATGAAAAGGAACCCCTCGACCCCCACGAAATCGCCGTGATCGAGCAGCTTGAAGAGAGCGAAACCCGTGTCCTCGCCCTCGACGAACTCCCCTGTGTCGTTCGAGACCGCTTTCGCGTCGTCCTTGCGTACATAGATCTGAAGCCGGTTCTTCCCATCCGAAAGATGCACGAATGCCGCTTTTCCCATCGTACGGGGAGGCGTCGCCAGTCTTCCCGCCACCCGGACGGTACCGAATTCCAGAAGCCTCGCGTTCACCGCATCCTTGATGTCCTGCTCGGGCCTTTCTCCTTCCGCCAGCTCGGGGATCAATTCCCGGACGGGTCCGAAATTGACGATCCGGGTTATCGAATCGTCGCGGCCCGTTATTTCCGTCCTTTTGAAACTGTTCGGATAAGCGTTTCCGACCAGCTCTCTCAGTTCCTCGAGATGCTTTTCGCGCGCCTCCGTCTGGTCGTTGGTCTCTATGATCTCGTTGAATTCGGGAATGCTCATTTTTTTTCTCCGGCGTTCGGCGTTCGTCCGGCCCAATAAAATCGAAACGGCCGGCAATCGAATCCTTCCCCGGACCAATTGACGACCTGCCGAACGCGTATCCGCCTATGTCGTACCGAGAATTATAGTTTAGCGCCCGGAAATGGGCAATTCACTGGTCAGTGGTCATTGGGCAATGGTCATCGATCAATGAAGAGCGACGGCATCAGTACCCGGGGCGATAGCGAGGGGTACAAGAGTGACTAACCGCAGAGTCGCAATGGCGCAGAGGAAAATTAGCCACAGATGGGCACAGATAAGAACGGATATTTTTTAAGTGGATGTGAACACTCTCCCGATCGAAATGCCGAAAATTGCTCTGAACGTGTTTCTTTCCCCCAGAATACTCCGCGCCTTCGCGCCCCCGCGGTTGATCTTTTTGTGCCCGTCGCTACCGCTCCGGGTACTTCTTACATTGGTCAATGGGCAATGGGCATTGGTCAATGGTGTTTGTAACCCGAACCCGTTTGATACAGAATGTTCAGAATGGAATTGAAGCCGGGAGACACATTTTCCACGAGCCGCGAAGTGACGGACGAATTGATCCGCAAGTTCGCCGATGTTTCGGGCGACTACAACCCGCTGCATCTGGATGAGGAATACGCCGCGACAACCCGTTTCGGAAAGAGGATCGCCCACGGGATGCTTTCGGGGGCCTTCATTTCCGGTGTGCTCGGTTATGAGCTGAGCGTACGGAAGATCGTCTATCTTGGGCAAACCATGAAGTTCCGCGCGCCGGTATTCATTGGTGACACAATAACCATCACCGGAACCGTGAAGAGCGTGCGGCCCGACAAGCCGGTGATAAAGATCGAGACCGTCTGCGAAAACCAGGACGGCGTGAGGGTCGTTGACGGCGAAGCGGTGATAATGCTGCTCGACTGACCAGCGGCGAAAACAAAATCTGACACACCCGCCCGGGAACCATTCCGGGCTGGGGGTTATTGCGTTCATGGGAGTTAAGGAAGATACATTGGAACAGCTTGGCAACCTGAAGCGGAAGCTTGAGGCGGGGACCCGGGTACTATGCCTTAGCGGGCTGACCACGCCGTCGGCGAAAGCATATGTTGTTTCCGAGATCCAAAGATCGACGAAGACCCCCGTCGTTATCGTGACTGACCTGAACAAGGATCTGGAGGGATGGGAAACCGACCTGGGGTTCTGGAGCCCCGGATCGAAAATTCTTCCGTTCCCCGCTTTCGAGGCGGACGTATATTCCGGGGTTTCGCCTCACGCCGAGACACTCGAAAAAAGAGCCCTCGCGCTATGGAGCCTTTCGAAGGGTTCGCCCGACTTCCTGCTCGTTTCCGCAAAGGCGCTCGCCATTCGCACAGGAACGCCTGAACAGATAGGCGCTCTCGGAGCCGAACTCCGGCGCGACGAAGATTTTCCGCCGGAAAGACTGATCTTCAAACTCTCCGCCGCCGGATACAGAAGAGAGGACCCGATCGCGAACATCGGCGAGTTCTCCGTTCGCGGAGGGATCCTCGACGTCTGGTCGCCCGATTCCGATTGGCCCTTCCGAATCGAGTTCTTCGGCGACACGGTCGATTCGATCCGTACGTTCGATCCGGAAACGCAGCTTTCCGTGGAACAGATAAAGTCCGCTTCGATCGCTCCGATGCGCGAGTTCAGACTCGATGCTTCGGAGCTTGAGCTTTGGGCCGAGGCCGCGGCCGAACGCTTCACCGACGAGAAATTCGCCAGAAATCTGAAGGACCGGACCGACTTCGCCGCCGAGGGCGAGAGCTTTTCCGGTTGGGAATTCCTGATGCCGCTCGTCGATCCCAGAGGCGGGTCCCTGACCGATTTCCTCGGCGAGGTTATCTTCGTCGTCGACGAACCCGCGCAGATCGAAAATACGCTTGCCGCGTATTACGAGACGCTCGCCGAACATTATGACGAGATAGTGAATCATGGTGAGATCGGGCTGGAAGTTTCAGAACTCTTTCTCGAACCGGAAGAACTGAGGCAGACGATATCCGGCGCGAGAAGACTGGAATTGAGGCGGCTCGGACGTACCGCCGCAAAGACCGACGAAGAGTTCTCGATGGCCCTGGAAGGAAATTCCGGAAGAAGCGCGGCGGACGGTTTTCCGTTTCCGGAACCGAACGCGCCGCTTTTCCTTTTCCCGGCCGCCGAAAATGTCCCCGAGTTCGAGATCCAGTCCCGTTCGGTAATGAAATACAACGGCGATCTGAAAACCTTTGTCGAGGATCATCGAGCCGGGCGGACGCCGGCCGAAGTCACGTTTGTTTTCCAGGCCGCCGGCCTGGCTGAACGGTTTTCGGACGTTCTGCGCGATTACGACATCGTGCTAAAGCCGGAATCGGTCAGGATCGGGCGTTTGTCGTCCGGTTTCGAGATCTCAGCGCTCGGCGTGTCGGTCCTGACGGAGAACGAGATATTCGGCGAGACCGATCTTCCCGGCGTTCCAGGAACGCCAGGCGCAAAGAGGCGTTCGCGTCCGAAGACATCAGCGTTCATCTCGGATTTTCGCGACCTGAAACCGGGAGACTACGTGGTCCACGTCGATCACGGGATCGGGCGTTTCGAAGGACTCCAGATGATCGGCACTCAGGGCGTCGAACGCGAGTTCATGCTGCTCGTCTATTCCGATAACGCCAAGCTCTTCGTGCCCGTTGAGCGGCTCGATCTCGTTTCGCGCTACTCGAGCGGCGAAGGCGCTCAGCCACCGCTGGACCGTCTCGGAGGCCTCGGCTGGCAGAAAACAAAGGCGCGCGCCAAGCGGGCGATGCGCGATATGGCGGACGAGCTTCTAAGGCTTTACGCCGAACGGAAGCTGGTCCGCGGATACGCCTTCTCCAAGGACGCTCCGTGGCAGACCGAGATGGAGGATGCGTTCCCGTATCAGCTGACTCCCGACCAGGACACAGCAATTGGCGATGTAAAAAAGGATATGGAGGCGGCGACGCCGATGGACCGCCTGATAGTCGGCGATGTGGGTTACGGAAAGACCGAAGTAG
>JAHEEZ010000024.1 GCA_024640445.1 Acidobacteriota bacterium
GGACTGGTTCAAGATCAAAGTGAAGGGTCGCCAGGCACACGGCTCGACTCCCTGGGAAGGCATCGACCCGATCGTAACGGCATCGCAGATCATCAACGGTTTGCAGACCATCGTCAGCCGCCGCTCGCGCCTAACGACCGCTCCGGTGGTAATCACGGTGGGCAAAATCAACGCCGGAGTTCGCGAGAACATCATTCCGGAAGAACTTGAGATGGCGGGCACTATTCGGACACTCGATCCTGCAATGCAGAAAGACGTTCACGAGAAGATCCGGCAGGTCGTGAAGAGCATAGCCGAAAGCGCGGGCGCCGAGGCGACGGTCGAGATCGATACCAAAACGCTGGTCACGTACAACACCCCTGAACTGGTCACGAAGATGGTCCCCTCGCTTGAGAAGGCTGCGGGTAAAGATAATGTCTTTGAAAAGGAATGGACCACGGGCGCTGAGGACTTTTCCTATTTTGGTGAAAAGGCGCCGTCGTTCTTCTTCTTCCTTGGCGGGATGAAGAAAGGAGCCGATCCTTTGAAGGTGTCGGGGCATCACACACCCGATTTCTTTATCGATGACAGCATGCTCGACGTAGGCGTGAAAGCGTTCTGCAATATCGTATTCGATTATCCCGAGAGTTGAAGAAAGGTTAGAGGCAGTAAATGATCGAACAATCCAAGAGACTTATATTTTTGATTCTGGGAATTCTCGCGGTGGGGGCGGGCTTTGCCGGCGTTTTCCTTCCATTGGTCCCGACAACGCCCTTTCTCCTTTTGGCGGCATTCTTTTTTTCAAGAAGCTCCGACAGGCTTCACGACTGGCTGCTTAACCACAAGCTGTTTGGCAAGCTTATCCGCGACTGGCGCGAACACCGCGCGATCGCCCCAAGGGCAAAGTTCATTTCGGTCGCGATGATCGTCCCACTCTACAGCTACACGATCTTCTGGCACGACTTCCACATCGCCATCAAACTTTGTCTCGTCGGCCTATGCCTGTGGTCGACCATCTTTATCCTGACACGCGCGAACGGCCCGAAGAAGGTCGTTGAATCGAAAGTGCCGGCTGATCTGAATTTGCGGGAAAGTGAATCGGGAAGCTAGGCTCCAGCGTTCTTATCCTATTTAGCTTCGGGTTCAGCGAGTAGAGCAATAAAACGCGGGTCTTTCCGGAGCGGGTCAAGGTCGGGATCGTTTCGAACCCAATCGCGCGAAAGGCTGGATTGTCCCACCGCCTGTTCAAGGCAAGAAAGCGCTTTATCGTACAATTTCAAATTCACAAAGGCGCAGGCGCTATTGTATTGGATTATCGGTTCTTCAGGGTCGAATGCCAATGCGCGTTCCGTCCATTCTAAAGCCCTTTCCGGTTCGCCCAGCGCAACGAGTATGGAGGCCCCCATCGTCAAAGCGCGCGTGTCGTCGGGATTCGAGCGTACCCTTCTGAAAACCGCCTCGATACATTCACGATCGGCTCGGCGCGCTTTGTTCATCTCGCCGAGATTTCGATAACACATCCCAAGCAGATACCAGGAATCGTACGCCTCAGGGACTATCCGGCAGGCATCGCGAAAATGTCGCGCGGCCTTGTCCATCTGTCCTCGCGAAAACGATATCCGCCCGAAGATGTAATGCGATTCATAGATCTTTGGATCCAGTTCGATCGCCTTTCGCATATGCTCTTCGGCACCTTCGTAATCTTTCCTGAGGAAAAGAGCCAGTCCTCTTGAGCAATGCGCATCGGCAAGGTCGGGCTGCATCTCGAGCGCTTTTGCGCTTGCCTCGTCCGCGGCCGTAACAGCTTCTTCGCCTTTACCAAAGTAGAGGCTCAGGAACGAATGGCAGTCGGCGATACCGGCGTAGGCGCGGGCAAAGGTCGGGTCCGCCTCGATAGCGTCGGTGAATGCCTGGATCGCTATTTCCAGCGATTTTTTCCGGTGCTGGTGAAAGAACCGCCGGCCTTGAAGATAGAGTTCGTAAGATTCCGGCACCTTTGGCGCATTACGGTAGTTTCCGGACACCGGCTCATCGATCAGCTTTACCTTCAGGGCTTCTGCGATCTGCTCCGCGATCTCGTCCTCGACAGCGAAAATGTCCTGCATTTCACGGTCATAGCGCTCATTCCAGAGCCTGTAACCATTATCCACGCTCACAAGTTGCGCGGAGATCCTTACGCGTTCACCCGCTTTTCGGACGCTGCCCTCAAGTACGTTCTCAACGTTCAGGCGCAGTCCGATATCGCGGATGTCCGATTTTTGGTTCTTGAACTGGAATGACGATGTCCTGGATGTCACGCGGAGTTCGGGGATCCTTCCCAGGGCGCGCAGAATCTCTTCCGCGATACCATCGCATAGATATTCCTGATCACCGGAAGGGCTCATATCCTGGAACGGCAGGACCGCTATAGACGCTTTCTGCTTCTGGACGGGAAATCTCAGTGTTACCTCGCCGGTCTCGAATTCCGACTGAAGCGCGGAAAGGTCCTGCAGAAGGAGCTCTATTTGTTCATATCGCTGGCGTCGGTCCCTGGCGAGCAATTTATCGAAGACCCGGTCAACCGGTTCCGGCAGGCCGGGAACGAGTTCGGAGATCTTCGATAACCTTTCCCCAAGCACTGCGGTGATCGTCGATCCGACATCGCCCCGTTCAAAAGGCGATCTGCCGGTGAGCATTTCGTAAAGGACGACCCCAAGGGACCAAATGTCGGTCCTTTGGTCGACGGCCTGGCCTCGCAGCTGCTCCGGCGACATATATCTCGGAGTTCCGAGAACTTCAGACGGATCGGAAACCGGCCTGTCTTTCAGGAGTTTCGCAATTCCGAAGTCCAGTATCTTTATGACTCCTGTGCGGGTGACCATCAGGTTGGCGGGTTTAATATCGCGATGGACTATGAGGTCGTTGTGTGCGGCAGCAAGCCCTCTGGCGGTCTGGGCGGCGTACTCGAACGCGATGTCGGCATCGAGCGCCCCGCGCTTAAGGATCTTGTCTAACGTTTCGCCGTCGTAAAACGGCATTACGATGAAGAGATCACCCTTGTCGATCTCTTCAACTTCAAAAACGGTACAAATGTTCGGGTGATCGAGGAGGGAAGCGGTTTGCGCTTCTTTAATGAACCGCTCCCGCATTTGTGTGTCCGAGACCGTTCGAAGGAATTTCAGCGCTACGTTCCGTTCGAGAACAGAATCCGTGCCCCTGTAAACCTCTCCCATCCCGCCGCGGCCCAGAAGGGCGCCGACGTGATACTTGGAAATCGTTTTTCCGGTCCGGTTCTGCTCGCTTGCGTTTGACTCCACTCGCCTATCTTAGCACTCACAGATGGCGAACCTAAGTCCCTCTGCCTTTACGATTGAAGGTGCGCTTCGACAAACCATAAAAGCTTGTCTGTCCCGCGAGCGACCTCTGTAAACAGGTCTGCCGATATCTTATCGCCGGCTTCGTCGGCATCCGTCACGTTCGCACGAGTGTTCCTCGCGAACGCGGCAAGAGCGGACGAAAGCGCATCCACGTGGTCTCTTCCCTCGGCAATCTCCATCGGGTACTGCGTTAGCGATGATTTTTCGGCAGCGACGCGGACCGTCCCTTCAGCGGTCCCGCCCAGGACGGTAACCCTCTCGGCTATCAGATCCGAGTAGCCTTCTACGTCGGTCGCCACCTGGTCAAACAACTCGTGGAGAGCGATGAAATTCATTCCCTTCACATTCCAGTGCGCCTGCTTAGCCTGAGATTTCAGGTCGAGCGAATCAGCGAGCCTCGCGTTTAGCATTTCGATAATGCGTCCGCGGGTGTCCTTGTCGATATCTATTTTTGTTTGATGCATTTAATTAATGTCTCCAATTTAGAATTATTCTAATTCCAATGCCGATCAAAGTCAAACACTGCGAAATGCGGAATGAAAAGACAGAAACGCGACAGATAGGGTGCATGATCCACGGATCCCGCCGGATCGTTCCGCCTACCAACCGCCCATGTTCAAGTATTTGAGAGCGATCTCCTGGGCCTTGAAGATCCGCTTGCCCCGGTCGGTCGCCGAATACATAACCCGCGGGCCCGCGCCGTTATCTCCCTTCTGTTCCCACGACTCCAGGAGTTCTTTGTCGAGCATTCGCCCCAGAGTGACGTATATGGTGCCTCTCTTAAGCTCGCCTTCGGACCGATCCACCATCTCAAGTCCGAACATCTCGCCGTTGCTCTCCAGCAGTTCCATGATCAGGAATTCTTTGCCCGAAAGCGCGGGGAACTCGTTGTTTGCCATAAGTATATTCAAAGCCTCCTGGAATGCTATGCGTCTTACATTATGTAAGGCGATCTCGGTAGTCAAGCGTGCTTGTGCCCGACACTCTCCGGACATACACTCTGACTTTATGCTGATCCTCGGAATAGAAAGTTCATGCGACGAGACGGCAGCCGCAGTGGTGCGGGACGGCTGCGAGATACTTTCGTCAGTGATCTCGTCTCAAATAGAGATCCACAGAAAGTGGGGCGGAGTCGTCCCGGAGATCGCGTCGCGCGAGCATCTTGTAAAGATCGAACCGGTGGTCAAAGAAGCGCTCTCGAATGCGGGCGTCAACGTCGGGGAAATAGACGCGATCGCGGTTACGAACGGGCCCGGACTGATCGGGTCGCTTCTTGTCGGTGTCAATTTCGCGAAGGCAATGGCGTTCGGACTCGACGTTCCAATAATCGGCGTCAATCATATCGAAGGACACTTCTTCTCCGTTGTCTTCGAGAATCCCCCGGTCGAATATCCCGCAATGGCGCTGATCGTGTCCGGCGGACACACCAACCTCTTTCTATCAAAGGAGCCTGGAAGCTACGAGCTGCTTTCCCGCACTCGCGACGACGCGGCAGGCGAGGCGTTCGACAAGGTCTCGAAACTGCTCGGGCTTGGATATCCCGGCGGTCCGATCATAGAAAGACACGCCCGGGAAGGCGACCCGAAAGCCGTTCCGCTTCCGATCGCGAAGATCTCCGACGGAAAACCCGATTTCAGTTTTAGCGGCCTTAAGACCGCGGTTGTCCGATATGTGCGTGAGAAAGGCATCAGACCGGTCGGACATGGAGAGGAACCTGGCCGGCATATCAAGGACTTGTGCGCCAGTTTTCAATCCACGGTCGTCAGAACTCTTCTCAAAACGACCGAAAGATTGGCAAAGGAACACCGCCCAAAGACATTGATAGTCGCCGGCGGTGTGGCTTGTAATCAGGAACTTCGCGCCGAATCAGAAAGGGTCGGCGCAAAACTCGGTATCCCTGTCTATTTCCCTTCGAAACACTTATCTACCGACAACGCAGCGATGATAGCGGCGGCGGGTTACTTTCACCTTCAGAAGGGCGAGGAGTCAGGACTTGATCTTGGCGCCGATGTAAAGATTCGCCTTCAGAATACGGGCACGGATGCGGCGGCCGGTAACGGCAAGAAGTTGCCTTACAAGATCTGATGTCTTGTTTTTCCGCCTCCTTTGCGAACTTCAGTTGTCAAAGGCTAATATCGAACTACAATCCGGATTCCGACCGGTCCACGGACCGCCAAAACGAAACTCTATGAAGGTGATCGTATTCCTATTGCTCACTGCGTTACTCGGCGCGTTTCCAATGGTTCCCGCTGTTGCCGCTCACGGTACTGCGGTACGCCGGTGCGCGATCTCGAACTTTGAAGCGGAATATAAGAAATCGGAGGCAGTCTTCATAGGCGTTGTCACGGCTGTCGCGAAGGAAGGAGACAAAAAGATCTTCGAATTCCGGGTTGAGCGCTTCTGGAAAGGCGTCACAGATCGGAACCTGAAGGTATCGGTCTATGAAAACCCGAAGTTTCAAGCCCAGTTCCGTGCGGACGGAAGATTCCTTGTATTTGCGAAGGCGGATGAGGAGGGAGGTCTTATTGACGGCCGTTGTTCAAGGTCAAAGGACCTTGATCGCGATGAGGAATATGCCGAAGAAGATATAGAGAAACTAGGCCCGGGTACTGTTTGCGAAGGTGATGGAAAGAAGTGCGGACCGACAGAGAGGTGAAACAAAATGAAAAGATTTACAGGTATGGTTGTTCTCGGCGCGATCTGCGCCATCACCTTGTTTGCGCAGGCGACTCCGGTCATTCGCCGCCAGCCGTTTCTCTCCGGTCTCAGCTCGCCGCTCTTTCTGACCCACGCAAAAGACGGCTCAAAGAGGATCTTTGTAGTGCAGCAGCGCGGGCTGATCAAGGTGGTCCAGCCGGGGTCGAACACCGCAACGGATTTCATCAACCTCGCGGCGAAAGTTAGCCAGAGTGGATCCGAGCGTGGTCTTCTGGGCTTGGCCTTTCACCCGCAATTCGCCCAAAACAGCTACTTCTTCGTCAATTACACACGTACGAGCGACGGAGCTACGGTGATCGAAAGATACAAGGCGATCAACAATAACTCGACCGGTGATCCAAACAGCGGGGTCGTTGTACTCACGATCCCGCAGCCGTTCTCAAATCACAACGGCGGAATGATCGAGTTTGGGTCCGATGGGAACCTTTACATAGGGATGGGCGACGGCGGATCCGCAAATGATCCTAATAACAACGCCCAGAACATAAACAGCCTTCTCGGCAAGATGCTCAGGATCACGCCGGACGTTTCTGTCGCAAATCCAAATCCCGCGTATACGAATCCTCCTGACAATCCCTACGTGGGGGTCGCGGGCGCGGACGAGATATTCGCGCTTGGACTCAGGAACCCTTTTCGCTGGTCTTTCGACCGGGGCGGCACAAATCAGCTTTGGGCGGCTGACGTGGGACAGAATGCGATCGAAGAGGTCGACATTATCACGATCGGAGGTAACTTCGGATGGCGTGTCTACGAAGGCACCAGCTGCACGAACAACGATCCGAGCCTGTGCGTTGCCTCGAACTATCTTCCGCCTGTTTTCCAATATACGCACGCAGCGGGAAGGTGCGCGATCACCGGCGGTTACGTTTACCGCGGCACGCTCGGTACCTTTACCGACGGAAACTATCTCTACGGAGACTACTGTACCGGCGAATACTGGCGGTGGGATGGCGTAAGCCAGATACCGATGGAGAACACGCCCCTCAACATCTCGTCATTCGGCGAGGACGAAGACGGTGAATTGTATGTCGTCGGTCTCGGAGGGCAGGTTGAGAAATTCGTGCGAGCGAGCGCTTCTGCAGATTTCGATGGCGATGCAAAAACGGACCGCAGTTTGTACCGGCCGTCCAGCGGTGAGTGGTATGTCAGGCGAAGCAGTGACGGAGGTCTGGCGGGATTACAGTTCGGTCTTGCGGAAGATGTGCCGGCGACGGAGGATTTTGACGGAGACCACAGAGCTGACGTTGCGGTATTCCGTCCTTCGAACGGATTTTGGTACTACTTGCGGAGCACGGATGGAACCGTCGGATATGTCCAGTTCGGCGCCAACGGTGACATACCCGCTGCGGGTGACTATGATGGCGACGCCAAATCTGAGTTCGCCGTCTTCAGGCCTTCAAATGGCGTATGGTATTTCCTCCACTCTTCCGATCTCTCGTTTTCAGCGGTCCAGTTCGGGTCTTCCGGCGATGTCCCGGTCGCGAGTGATTATGACGGTGACGGAAGATATGACGTCGCGGTCTGGAGGCCCTCTGAGGGCATATGGTACAGGCTGAATAGCTCCGATCAGGCCTTTTCGGCGATACAGTTCGGGCTTGCCTCAGACATTCCCTCGGAAGGTGATTTTGACGGCGACGGGAAGAGCGACCAGGCCGTGTTCAGACCCTCAAACGGATTTTGGTACATCCTCAGGAGTTCGAATGGTTCCGCGCAATTCGCGCAATGGGGTTCTGCCGGAGATGTGCCTGTAACCGGCGATTATGACGGGGACGGCAGGGATGACATCTCCGTTTGGCGTCCTTCGGACGGCACCTGGTACGTCTTGAATTCCGGCGGCGGGATCTCTACCTCGCAGTTCGGGCAGAGCGGGGATCTACCGATCCCCGCGTATGATTCTCCGTAGTTTTGCGGAGGGTCAGAAATAGACTGTCCTCGAAAAAGTGAAGACCGACACTTCCGCCGCGCCTGCTTTCTTGAGGACGTCGGCACAAGCGGAAGCGGTCGATCCGGTTGTGTAGACATCATCAACCAGCACGATTCTCTCGGATGCGGCCTTTCTGGGCTTTCTTACCTTGAATGCCGCTTTCACACTTGCCACCCTGGCCTTCTTGTCCATCCCCGCCCGGTGCATGGCAAAGTGGCGCTCCCGGTCAAGCACATCAACCGCAATGGGAATGCCCGAATGCCTCGCCAGCTGGCGCGCAAGGATCTCCGCCTGGTTAAAGCCGCGTTCGATATTGCGCTTTCTCGAAAGAGGCACGGGGATCAGCATCGTGTGGGCGTGAAATCCCGAGTTGTCGAATCTCGAACAGATCAGTTCTCTGGCTCGCGGTGCAAGATACGGCTCCGCTTTCATCTGAAGAACCGAGGCCCTTGCGGCGTGATGGTAAAGAGCCGCGTAAACTGCGCGGTCGTAGCTGTCTTTGGTGCAGCGTCCGCAATATGTTTCGTGTTCCGAGGGTTTGTCACTGAGCAGCAGACCGCATTTTGAGCAGGCCGATTCATTGCCGGTCACGATTCGAGTCCGGGTCCAGCAGATCGAGCAGGCGGATCCGTCCCGCCATGATTCGACACTTCCGCCGCACACCGCGCAGGCGGAAGGAAAGATGATCGATAGTATTGAATCGCGGAAAAGCCCGATCATTCTGTGAGGAGAAGATCAAGACCCAGGGGTCGTTCAAGTTATCTTTGCAGGAGAGAAGCGATTGCCGATACCGGCTAATCGTCCAAAAGGCCCTGCTCCAGGAGTTGCTGGCAGTCCAGGCAATAACGCGCCCACGGGACGGCGTTGAGCCTCTTCGGATTGATCTCGCTCTCGCAGTTCTGACACAGTCCGTACTCGTCGTCCTCGATCCGCTCAAGTGCTTCGTTGATCAGAAGCAGCTGTTTGGACTCGTTCTCTGAAACGGCCAGCATCACATTCTTCGAATAGTTGCGGACCGCCAGGTCCACCGGATCCGGTGTTTCGGCATCGTCAACAGAAAGATCGTTAGCGCTGAGTTTCGAGAGAAGGTTCTCGCGTTCCTGGATAAGTTTCTCTGTGATTTCCTTAAGAGTCGATTTGTTCATTTCTGATATGGATATCCCTTGATTATCGTAAAAGATCGGTAAAGTTGTTCCAACAAGATCACGCGTGCCATCTCATGCGTGAATGTGAGAAACGACAAGGATAAACTAAAGTCCGCCTTTTCCACAACTCCGGATGACAATCCATCCGCACCCCCGATTATGAAGGTTATTTCTTTCAAACCGCGAACCTGCCACTCAGAGATCTTTGAGGCCATCTTACGAGACCCTATGGGCCGGCCTTTTACGTCGAGCGCGCAGACAAAGCTGCTTTGATTCACCTTTTCGAGTATGCGTTCGCCTTCGGCGTCCACGCTCTCGTGAGCGGCCTTGTCCTTGATCTCGGTCACGGAGAACTTCACAAAATGCGAAAGGCGCTGCAGGTATTCCTCCTGCAGCGCTAACCAGTTTCTGTTTTTGGTCTTTCCGACCCAGATGAAGTGGAATTTCATTCGGCTGGTGAATGGTAAATCGGGAATCGGGAATCGGGAATAGTGAATGGTGAATGGTGAATCGGAAACTGGGAATTGAAAATTGAAAATTGAGAATTTGGAGTCGGCCGATCTTGCGAACCAACGGAACGAAGATCAAAGTAGGGCGTCAAAATGACCTTTCAATTCGTACCGAGCTTCAACATACGACTCACAAAGCTTCATTTCAATGCCTGGAAAGTTAACAATGATCCAGTTCCTCAATTCTCAACTATCAATTCACCATTCCCGATTCACTATTCACTATTCCAGATTCACCTTCTTAGCGTCGCGCCAAAGCCTTTCAAGATCGTAAAAGCCTCTGGATTTCTCATTGAAGATGTGCACCACGAAGTCGCCGTAATCGAGAAGTACCCACTCGGCGCCGTTATAACCTTCAACGCGGATCGCCTTCACCTTCATCTGTTTCTTCAGCTGTTCGATGATCTCGTCGGCTATCGCCCTGACCTGTCGCTGGTTCGTTCCGCCCGTAATTATAAAGAACTCAGTGAAGCTGGTGATGCCGCGAAGGTCGAGTACAATGGTTTCCACCGCCTTCTTTTCATCGGCGCAGAGGAGCGCGAGCTTGACCTCTTCATCAAGTTCCGAAAAAGGAGTGGTCTCCGGTGAAACCGTTACGGTTTCGGAGACCACCTCACGTTTTAGCGATTTGTCTTTTACGATTTCTTCCATATATTTCTCGCACAGATATCATTTCCCATCCGGCGGGAAACATCAAGAGCGCCAGTCACCTGTATAGGCCGTATTTCTCGATAAACCTAGTCGCCGCTTCCGGCACCATCTTTTTCCATCCGTCCATCCCTTCCCGGATCAGCTTCCTGATCGCCGTCGCGGAGACGTCTACATTTACGGAATCGGTAATGTAGATTCGAGGACGGTCATCTTCCTTCGCGCCCCTTCCGGCGCGTTGGGCAGCCACAGGTGCTGCCCCTACACCCTTCTCCCGGCTCACGTCTCCCGTCTGCTGTCTCAGATCAACTATCCGATCCTGTATTTCCTCATTCACGTGTTCGAACGTGATCTCGATCCCGGGTCGTGTGACAACAATGATGTTGACGATCGAGAGGACCTCTTCCCAGCGGCGCCAGGTCGTGATTTCCTGCCACGAATCCGCGCCGATGACGAAGAACAACTCTTCGTCCGGCATCCCGGAATTCAACTTTGAAAGTGTCTCGATCGAATACGGGTGTTCCGGATCGTCCAGTTCTATCGTTGAAACACGAAAATTGTGCTCGCTCTCTGTGACGAGCGAGAGCATCGCGAACCTCTGAAACGGTGACGCGGGTTTGTTCTCGCGTTTGTGCGGAGCGTGAAAAGCGGGAATGAATACGAATTCGTCCAGTTCGAACCCCGCCGTCAGCCGGCGCGCGATCTCAAGGTGCCCGAGGTGCACCGGATCGAAGCTGCCTCCGTAGAATGCGATCCTGCCCATTGCGCCCTCAGATCTCATCATTTTCCGCTGTCGCTTCCTTCTCTCGCTCTTTCATCTCGTCAAGCATTTTCGACACGGCGAACACAAGTTCCTGCGTTCCCTCGCGCGTCACGGAAGAGATCTCGAAGAACCTCCTTCGGTCTTTCTTGGCCCTTTTCCTTAGCGCCTCAAGCCGTTCCGGATCGTCCAGCGCGTCCATCTTTGTCGCGACGACTGCCTGCGGCCTTTCAGAGAGGTCAACGTCATATTTCTCAAGCTCACGATTGATCGTCTCGTAATCCTCGACCGGGTCGCGGCCCGAAGCAGAGGATATATCGACGAGGTGAAGCAGAAGCTTGGTCCGCTCAACGTGTCTGAGAAAACGGTCGCCTAGCCCGGCACCTTCAGACGCGCCTTCAATGATCCCCGGTATGTCCGCGACGACGAACGTTTTGTACTCCGAGACGTTCACGACTCCCAGATTCGGCTCAAGAGTTGTGAACGGGTAGTCCGCGATCTTCGGCTTCGCCGCCGAAATTACCGAGATCAAAGTGGATTTTCCGGCATTCGGGAATCCAAGCAGGCCGACGTCCGCGATCAGTTTGAGTTCAAGCTGGAGTTCACTGTACTCGCCCTCGCCGCCGTCCTGATGATATCTCGGCGCCTGGTTCGTCGAACTCTTGAAATGAGTGTTGCCGAAACCGCCGCGGCCGCCTTCGGCAGCAAGAAACCTCTGACCGTCTTCAGTGAAATCGAAAAGGAAATCACCCGTTTCCGCGTCAAAGACCTGCGTCCCGACCGGGACCATCACCGTCACATCCTCGCCATCCTTGCCTGATTTCTGTGAGCCTTCCCCGTGCCGTCCCCTCTGGGCATTGTGTTCGGGGTTGTAGCGCAAATGAAGAAGAGTGTTGTAGCCCTCGCCCGCTTCCAGCCAAACGTCGCCGCCGCGACCGCCGTCACCGCCGGAGGGTCCGCCCCTGGCGACGAACTTCTCCCTTCGGAACGCGGTCACTCCGTTTCCGCCGTCTCCGGCGGTAACTCTTATTTTTACGCGGTCGATGAACATATCAGCAAAAACAAAAACGCCCGCCAATTTTACTCGGCGAGGGCGTTTCCGAAAAGTCCCACGGTTTCTACCGCGGTTCTCAAAGTCATTTACGCGGCGACGGCTTCCTCAGCATACACGCTGATGAACTTGCCGTGACGACCCTTGTCCTCAAACTTGACGACGCCGTCGATCAGCGAGAACAGGGTGTCGTCCTTTCCGCGGCCGACATTGTTGCCGGGCTTCCACTTGGTTCCACGCTGGCGGGCAAGTATGTTGCCGCCACGAACCTTTTCACCGCCGAACTTCTTAATGCCGAGTCGTTTGCCTTCCGAATCTCTTCCGTTTCTGGACGATCCTACGCCTTTCTTATGAGCCATTTCTTAAATCTCCAACTAGATCTTCTCGATCTTGATCTCGGTATAACCCTGACGGTGTCCCTGTTTGCGCTTGTACTGTTTGCGGCGTTTCTTCTTGAAAACGATGATCTTTTCGCCGCGGCCGTGGCTGATGATCGTCGCCTTGATCGTAGCGGTATCGAGGCTCGCCTTCTTGCCGTCGCCCGTCATGAGGGCCTCAAGATCGACCTTGTCGCCCGCCTTGGCTTCGATCGAGGGTACGCGAAGGGTCTCGCCCGACTCCACGCTGAACTGTTTGCCGCCTGTTCTGATGATTGCAAAACTCATTGGTATCTGTCTCCGTCGAGAATGGCTGGAAATAAGTCCAACCGAAAACTCAAAAGTATAAGGAATGAAGGGGCATTCGTCAACGGGAGGATGGGTATTTATGCATCCAGATCGCAGAGAGAACAGACAGAACTTAAACACAAAGGTCGCAAAGACCGCGAAGTAATTTGGCCGTGTTCGCTACTTCTGCCAATTCGATCTTGCTTGAAAATGAAAATCGCCAGCCGGAAGGGCAAGCTGAATTCACTTTGCGTCCTCCGCGTCCTTAGCGTTTAAGATCCTCCGCGCCCTCTGCGGTTCAATTTCTACCGTTGGATGGCGTTAAAGAGTAAAGGAAAAGTCGCGAGCGCCTGTCCCCTGTACTGCGGCCGGAAGCCGAACAGGACTATCTTTCCTTTGCCCATCTTCACTTCCACAAGCGCCGCCTTTCCCGCAAGCTTCTCCGTTCCGAATGCCCAGCCTGACAAAAGCACTTTCGCGGGATCCGAGGGATATCTCGCGATCACTTTCACGGTCGTGTCGTCGAGAACCTCGAACGCCGGGGAATCCTCGAACCAAGCGATCGATTCCTTCGGCATCGCTTTCGCGATCGGATGCGAGGTGTCGAGTTCCGTCCGAAGGATCGAACCCGGGATGTAGAAGTCCTTGCGCTTGACTCCGTCCGTGACGTCTTTGATCGGCAATTTGAACTGATCGATCGCGAAATCCGAAGATCGGTTCAGGAATACCAGCGTGCCGCCTCTTTCTACGTACGCCTTCAGGTTGGCGACGCCATTTTCGCCAAGACCGCCGACATATTCGTCCGGCATCGTGCCTTCCTTGTATCCGTTCAGAATCGAGTCAGGGGACTGGTCTGGGAAGATTATCGCGTTTCGCGGCAGGCCCTTGCCGTTCAATATCTCCCGGTTGCCGATCGAAGAGTACGTAGCCTCGCAGTGTACGTCCAGTTCGCGTTCGAAGACCCAGCGGGTCCAGCCTTCGTCCATCGACGGCTGAGGAGATCTGTAGATGCCGTTCCATACAAGATCTGATTCAGCGTTGTCGGCCTTTTTCCCGCATCCCCGTCCCGCGCCGTGTTCGGCGTTCGAGTAGCTTATCAGGCCGTATACCGGTTCTGCCTTGACACCCATTAACAGCGAGAGAGTGTGCGCGGTCACGTCGTACGGCGGGATGGGCTTCCCTTCGTCATCTATGAGGTTCGGATAGGTCTGGTTCTCCAGGAGAGCTTTTGCGAAGGCGCCGTAGGGCTGGCTCATTTCGACGATTGCCGTGTTCTTCCCGTAAGGTTTGTAATCCACCTTCAGATCATCTGTAGTATTCACTTCCACGCCGCCGCGTTTCAAAATACTGATCAAAGCCATCCTGTTGAAAAGGTCTTCCGACGGACCTTCTTTGCCGTCATCCGGATTCGGCAGGATGAACGCGACCACGTCTCCGTCCGTTCTCGATCTGGTCGCCTCTTTCCCGATCTCATAGAATTTCGAAAGCCATTGTTCCCGATTCTCAGCCGCGTGCTTCATCAGGTAGAAGGCGCCTGTTGTCATATATTTCGTGATGTCGCGAAGCGTCCATTTCCCGCCCTTCCATACCGGGCCGAAGTTCTTCGATACTGTCTTCGCGTCGTAGCCAAGCCGCCCGCGCAGATCCTCGAACTTGACCTCGATCGGCGTCGCAAGATTCGCTGAAGCGGTCTCGCTAAGTATGCGCACGCCGCCGTGGTAGTGCGAATACGCCCTGGCAGGAGTCCAGGCGTCGTATGTCGTATTGGTCGTGATCCCCTCGAATCCGTCATCCCGCATCATCTTCGCCATATAGTTCCCGATCTCCGTGTAGCCGTCGATTAGCTGTTGAGGCACATTCGGCTCAACAGGCGGTTCGTATGGCGGAAGGAAAAATCGTGAGGCGTTCGTGCCCTGTTGATGTATGTCGTGGACTATCTGGGGATGAAAGGCATTGTGTATGTGTTTGACGGTCAGCTGCGTTTCGACCTGGGTGAATGCGTACCAATCGCGGTTGTTATCGTGGCCGACATACTTGTGATAGAGCTCAGGCGGGTTGGTGCCTTCGAATTTGGTTCCCAGCGTCTTGTCATACCAGTTCTTGACTTTGTCCACCCCGTCCGGATTCAGGGAAGGTACGATCACTATGATCGTCTCGTCGAGAATCTTCTTGATATCCGTGTCGTCGCCGGTCGCGAGCCTGTGGGCGGTGAGCATCGATGAAAGCGTCGAACCGACCTCAGTCGAATGGATCCCGTGCGTGATCAGAACGAACGTCTTCCCCTGCGCGATCAGTTTTTTCGCCTCGTCATCGTCGCGTTTGATCATGCGCGGATCGGCGAGTCTGTCATTTATCGCGACATATTCATCGAGTTTCTTCAGATTCTCCGCCGAAGAGATGACGGCATATACGAACGGCCTGCCCTCGGTCGTTTTTCCGATCTCGCGAAAAATGACACGGTCACTCGAGGCATCGAGTTTCTGAAAATACTCGACCACCTGGGCCCAGCTGGCCAGCTTTCGGTCGTCGCCGGGCGTGAATCCGAGCACATCTTTCGGTGATGGTACGCCTTGAGCCAAAGCGGTAAGCAGTAAGCACTGGACAGTGAGCAGCAGGATGGCAAGCCGAAATGCCGGGAATGGTCTCCCACAAAAGCGCAATGACGCAAAGATCGATTTCATAATGATCAATTCCTGAGAGTGATTTTTAGACAAGTATAATTGAAAACCGACGCGACCGAAACGCGGTTCCCGAAATTGCTGTTTTCATTGCCTTTTTCCGCGATGCAATGTAAATTACGGCAGGTTTTCTTTCCCAGTAAATTTCTTCCCGTTCTATTCAAACGAGTTCCGGAGGTTCCTTTAACTAATGGCCAGCAATCCATTCCTGGAAAAATTCCGCCCTTACATATCGGACAAGGTTAGCGACATGCGCGAACTGACGGTGATGCCTCTTATCGTAGGCACATTGCTCGGCGTGGTCTTTGGAGCATCGTCGCTCTATCTTGTTCTAAAGGTGGGCCTTACGGTTTCCGCTTCGATCCCGGTCGCTGTGATATCTATCACCCTCTTTCGTCTTCTTTCGAAGGTCGGGATGCGGGATGCCACGATCCTGGAGCACAACATTGTGCAGACAGCGGGCTCGGCGGGAGAATCGATAGCGTTCGGCGTAGGTGTCACGATGCCGGCGATAATGATACTCGGATTCGATCTCGAGATATGGCGGGTAACTCTTGTCGCGGTTCTTGGCGGATTGCTCGGAATTCTAATGATGATCCCGCTCCGCCGCGCTCTGATCCACGATCAACACGGAATTCTCAAATATCCGGAAGGTACCGCGTGCGCGGAGGTTTTGAAAGCGGGCGCGAGCCAGGAATCGCGGGCCGCTTCGGATATCGCGGTTTCCGAAGAAGACGCGGCGGCTTCGAGAGGCGGACTGATAATATCGATCGGGTTCGCGATCGGCTTTCTCTACAACACCGTGATGAAGGTTTTCGCCGGCTGGAAGGAGTATCCGACCAAGGAGTTCGGCGACAATTTCAAGGGCGGATCGCTGTCGCTTGAAAACAATCCGGCGCTTCTGGGAGTCGGCTACATCATCGGACCCAAGATCGCCGGCATCATGTGCGCCGGCGGCGTGCTTTCCTATCTGGTTCTGATCCCGATGATCAAGTACTTCGGTGCCGGGCTTGCCGAGCCTCTGGCGCCGGCGACCGCGAAGACCATCGGCGATATGACGATCTCCGAGATCCAAAAGGGCTACATTCTTTACATTGGAGCCGGAGCCGTCGCTGCCGGCGGCATAATCAGCTTGTTCCGTTCGCTTCCTGTTATCTGGCACGGGTTGAAAGGCGGCCTCGCGGATTTCCGAGGTGGAGCGAAACTCGCGGAAGGCGAGGACCATCCGAGAACGGACCGTGACCTCTCGATGAGGATCGTCGTCATCGGGATACTCGCGCTGGTAATCGTCATCACATTCATTCCCGCGCTGAAAATGAATCTACTCGGTGCGATCCTCATCATCGTTTTCGGCTTCCTTTTCGTCACAGTTTCATCGAGGCTGACCGGCGAGATCGGATCGTCTTCTAACCCGATCTCCGGAATGACCGTCGCGACGCTGCTTCTTACGAGCCTGGTGTTTCTGCTCGTCGGATGGACAGCGCCCGATCCGTATTTTGTTACGGCACTTTCCGTCGGCGGAATCGTGTGCATCGCGGCGTCGAACGGCGGCACTACTTCTCAGGACCTGAAGACCGGCTTTTGGGTGGGCGGCACGCCGTGGAAACAGCAGATCGCGATACTCGTGGGCGCGCTTGTTTCGGCCCTCGTGCTGGGGCCAATACTCATCCAGCTGAACAATTCGTCAACCGTCTTTGAGAAAGTGGCGCCAACAGCCTTTGTTTCAAGCTTTTCCGTGCCTGTCGATGAACTTGTCATGCACAACGACGAATACGCGACAGAAAAACCCGGCGGTTTTGCCGGTCAGTCGGACAAGGAAACATACAGCGTTTGGTTCAACAAGGACGCGAAGCGAGGGCCTGTCGGAAGATTCCTTGTAGATAAACAAGGCAAGCCGGTCTACCTGGTCGACCCGGGCATCAACGGCGTACTTAAGAAGACTCAGAGTGGAGTCAATGCGCAGGGAGAGCCCGTGTTCCAGAACGTCGATAAGTACGACGCACCGAAGGCTACCCTGATGAGCTACATCATCGAGGGGATTCTCAGCCAGCAACTGCCGTGGGGACTCGTTCTTCTCGGGGTGATGATCGCCATCGTATTGGAAATGTGCGGCATATCTTCGCTCGCGTTCGCGGTCGGGGTGTATCTGCCGATCTCCGCGTCGTCGCCGATCTTCTTCGGAGGAATGGTCCGCTGGGCGGTGGACAAGGTGATGCGGAAGCGGTTCGAAGGAAACGATATGACGGAGGATGAGATCATTGCTGAAACGGATAAGAGCCCTGGGGTTCTCATTGCTTCCGGATACATCGCCGGCGGGGCCCTTGCGGGCATTCTACTCGCGGTCAGTGCTGTCTATATGCAGGATACGCTCGAAAGCTTCCTCGCCTGGTCGACGAACAACAATCCGTTCTTTGAAGGCGTGAACTCTGACTGGCTGGCAATGATCCCGTTCATCGCGATGTCGGTGTTCCTCTATTTTGTCGGACGCGGCTCGCTGTTCGGAGACAAAAAGACGGAATAAGAGGCCTTCCGTAAAAAATTGTTTTACGTTTTTAACACGGCACGCTATACTTATTAGGCGTGCCGTTTTTGTACGCATCCTGAGAGATCCTTCCACAGGTCTTTTCACTCACTATCCAAAAAGCGATTTCCGTTTGGAGATACTCAACAGATGACAACCGGTTCTATAAAAGGCAGCTTCGCCGCGTTCTGCGCCGCGCTGGCTTTCGTCGTTCTTTCCGCCCTGGGATTCTCAGGCTGTGGTGCCGCTGAAAGCGCAGCGGCGGACCCTTCACTTGCCCCGAAAGCGGAGACGCTCGCGGTCGCCCCGGTCGATCCTTCGGCACCTGCTGTAAATCCGGCGATGCCCGCAGGCCCTTCTATCGAGATCAAAGCGAACTCGCCCGCCGACACCGTCCGCGCTTTTTACGAGAGGCTTCGTAACAAGCAGTATGTAGCGGCGATGAAACTCACGAACCTCCGTCCGGCAGTTGATGGACTTACCGAGGAAGAAATGAAAGACCTCGGCGTGGACTTTGGCCGGATAGCGGCCAGCATTCCTCCGCAGATGCCGATAAACGGCGAGATCGTTTCCGGCGACGAAGCGACCGTAACGCTCAAGATGCCGAATGAGAAAGACGGCAAGATGGAGACGAATGAAATACGGCTGAGGAAAGAGGGTGATGCCTGGATGATGCTTGTCGCAGATCCGGAAGGTGAAAAAAGAGTTCGTCGGGAAGGCAAGAACTATTTCTTCTCGCTGAGAATGGATGTCCATCACAGCGAGGCGAAGGCGATGCTTGATCGCATAAACAAGGCGGAAGGGATATACGCGCTTCAGAACGGAGGCAAGTTCGCGGACCTGGACGCACTGGTTGCCAAAGGCTATCTACCCACAGACATAAAATCCTCAGAATCAACAGGTTACCGTTACAAAGTGGCATTGTCGTTTGATAAGTCCACTTATACATCGCATGCGATTCCCGCCGTTTATGGAAAGACCGGCAAATTGTCCTTTGCGATGCGGATAAGAAGAGGGAAGGATCCGGAACTCGCGAGCAAGGATGCGAAGGGAGAAATGCTGAAAAACTAACTAACATAAGCGGTTTCGGGTTTGGCTCTGTTGTAAAACAATGCAAAAAACCCTATAATGCCGCCGACGACTGATAAGTCCCACTGAGAGGATCAATGATAAGAAAATGGGCTTCACTGTTCACAAGATCGGTTAACAAGCGCGTCGTATCCCGCAGACGCCCTTTGCACGTTCCGATCAAAATCTCCTTCGAGCCTGAAACGAACACGGGTGGTCTCCGTCTTCCGCCCGCGAACCTTTCAACCCGCGGCGAAACGCACGACCTCAGCACGTCTGGGATCGCTTTCGTGGTTTCGTCGATTCGAATAGAGCAGTATTACCTGGTAGGAGAGGGCAGAACGCTTAACGCGGAAATGACTTTGCCTGCCGGGAAGATAAAGATGAAGATGATCGGCGTTCGCTATGAACAGATCGGCGAGCACGTCTCAACGACGCAGTACCTTGTCGGGGCAAGCATTACTGAGATGTCTGACGCTGATCGAGAATCATACAGGGAATTCCTGACGACGAGGCCGCGAAAGGGTCGCGCGTTGGAATTCGGGGTTAATAAGACGTCTTAGTATCGATCAAATTGTTTTGAAGAGGCCGTCGGCAATGGCGGTCTTTTTTTGTGGAAACGAGAGACAGGGGACAGAAGACAGGAGACAGGAGACAGGAGACAGAAGACAGAAGACAGAAGACAGAAGACAGAAGACAGAAGACTGTCCTATGTGTCTGCTTGTTGGCGAAAAGGCGTATAAGTGCGGCGTCCGGTTGGAGGCTCCATTGAAACTCTTGCGGACGCAATTCCTGAGCGTCTCCGGCACTTGGTCCGTCATTACACAGCGCGCCGCTTTTGTGTTGTAATCGACCCTATGAAAGACAAGATCGGAATTGGAATCATCGGAACCGGATTCGCGCGCTCGACCCAGATCCCGGCGTTCCTCGAATGCGAAGGGGCTGAGTTGATCTCCGTCTCGAGCGGGACCCCAGGCAACGCCGCGAATACCGCGAAAGAATTTGGATTTTCTCATTTTTCGGATGACTGGCGGGAGACCGCAGCGCACGACCAGGTTGACATCGTTTGCATCACGACTCCTCCCGTTCTTCATCACGAAATGGTGATGTTCTGCGCCGCGAACGGAAAGCATATCCTTTGCGAAAAGCCTATGGCGATGAACGCCGCGGAAGCACTGGAGATGACCGAGGCAGCAAAAGCGGCAGGTGTACTCGCAATTATCGACCACGAACTCCGTTTCCAAAAGGGCAGAAAACACGCGCACGAGATGCTGCGCAATGGAGAGATCGGCAAGGTGATTCACGGAAAGGCGAATTTCCGGAATGCGTCGCGCGGAAATCCTGATCTCAAATGGAACTGGTGGTCGGATGAATCGCAGGGCGGCGGCGCGCTCGGGGCGATCGGATCCCACGTGATCGATGGTTTCAGGTGGCTTCTCGGTACCGAGGTGCAGGACGTTTCCTGCCTGTTGAAAACAAACGTGAAGAAAAGGACGGACTCGGAAGGCATTGTCCGCCCCGTCACGAGCGATGACGAATGTAATCTGATCTTTAGATTTGCGGATTCCGAACTCACGGAAGACGCTGCGGGGACCAGTTCCATCTCGATGGTCGAGATCGGCGAATACGACTTTTGGATGGAACTCTACGGCACCGAGGGCACTTTGGTCATTGGCATGAAAGGACAATTAGAGTTGGCCAGGAAAGGCGAGAGTAAGTTCAAGACTGTTGACATAGATCTTGGCGAGCCTAAGGGGGACACAGGAATAGGTGGATGGTCGCTCGGATTTCTCGAATTCGCGAAAGAAATAACTACAGCGCTCCGCGAGAAGAAGAACAGCGTCTCGGGGGCGGCGACGTTCGCCGACGGCTATGAAGTCCAGAAGGTGCTCGACGCGGCTCGCGAATCGCACGCGACCGGACGCCGGGTGTCTGTTTCTAGCCAGTGACGCCCGTCTGTTGCGTCCAGAAGCGGACACGCCAAACGGACTCTCGACTTGGGGGCACGCTCCCTGACGGTCGCGTTTCCGCCGCAGGTTCGAGCCGTTTGACACATTGGGCTATCACAAGACCTACCCAACGAGACTCTCCAAACTCTATAGACTCGCCAGACCTAATAGACTCGATAGACTCGCCAGACTCGAGACCCGACAGACTTTAAGTGGAAGTGTGGTCGTGAATGATCTTCCAGCCGTCTTTGGTGTTTCGAAAGATCAGTGTGAAGAGGCCTGTCGGCGTGTCGTTCACGCGTTCCAGGGTGAACCGGCCGAAGACGTAGGCGTTGTTCTTGTCCAGTACCACCACTACCGGATCGCTGAACGTCAATCTCCCCATTTTCTCGCGCGTATCGTAACTCTTCTTGTAGCGGTCCAGGGCAGCCTGCCAGCCCATTGCGACCGAATTTCCTGAAACGAACCGCATATCATCCGACTTCCAGTAGCCTTTCATAAAGCTGTCGATGTCACCTTGATTCCACGCAGCGGTCTGTTCCGTCATCACCTTTTCGATCTCCGAAATGATCTTCGCTTTTTGTTTCTCGGACTGTCCGAAAGCTGCGCCCGCGGCGGCGAAAAGGATCGCTGAAATAATGATCAGTTTTTTCATAGTGCAGCTAAAATAGCATGAACCGACAAAGGCCAGAAATACTCGCAAAACAAACCGGGCCGAGCGCCGTATAGACCACAGAAACTAATTGCAGGTGAGGGACAGGATTGTGAAAAAGATAGTATTGGGACTCGGAATGAGCCTCGATGGATACATAGCTAGAAAGAATGGCTCGGTAGATTGGCTGTCGATGGAATGGGACTACGACTGGAAGGCTTTCTTCGGGAATATCGACACCGTATTGATGGGAAGGAGGTCGTGGGAGAAGGCTTTGGAAATGAATCCATCAGGTGATTCAAACCCGTATAAGGGGATGGAAACCTATGTGTTTTCCAACACGCTCAGCGAGACCGGCGTCGAGGATGTCGAAATAGTAGGCGGAGATATCACTGAATTTGCGAATGAACTTCGCGCAAGAAACGGAAAGAAGATATGGCTTTCCGGCGGAGGTGAACTGGCAAAGTCCTTTCTCGAAGCAGATCTGGTGGACGAGCTTTACCTGGGGATTTCTCCGATATTCCTTGGTTCAGGCATCCCGCTTTTTCCCGAATTCAACCGCGAGGTCCATTTGCGGCTGCTCGGCAACAAGTCTTGCTACAACAAGGCGAAGGATAACGCGATGATCGAGCTTGCCTATGAGGTGGTCCGATCCTGAGTTGATGGGACTTGTTCAAAAATGTAATCCTCTTCTTCGTGAATTCGAACTCCTACGACTACATCATCGCGGGCGGCGGAATGGCCGGGCTTTCGCTTGCATTTCATCTCAATGAGAGTGTGCTCCGCGAAAAGA
>JAHEEZ010000212.1 GCA_024640445.1 Acidobacteriota bacterium
AATTTGCGAAAGACTGGAAGAAAGGGACAGGCTGGAAAAAGAATGGAAAAGTGAACGTGACCGTCTCGCTTCCCTCGCTCGACCACCTGGATATCTCGGGCGCGTCGAACGCAACCGTGACAGGGGTGAACACCGACAAGATCGACATCGACGTAAGTGGAGCATCATCGGTATCGATGGATGGCAACGTACGCGCGGCGACGATAGACATCAGCGGCGCCTCGAACCTGAAAGCTATCGGACTTAATGTGGATTCAGCGGAGATCGACGCCAGCGGCGCGAGTAGTGTGAAGCTGAGCGTCGCAAGCGAACTGAGGGCGGACGCTTCGGGCGCGAGCAGCGTGTGCTACGGCGGAAATCCAACGGTCCAGAAGGACACAAGCGGTTCTTCTTCGGTTAAGGGCGGCTGCGGCGTGATTCCGTAGGCGGATTAACCGCAGAGTACGCGGAGAGTCTTGGGCGGGTTTTCGGACCCGCCATTTTTTTTGTTTTACTTGGCGAAGTTCCTGGTTTAGAGCAGGGCTCTGCCCTGCCACGCAGCGCGGAGCGCTGCTCTAAACGGCTCACGGCTAACTACTTACAGCCATTGTGCTTTTTCCACATCTCCGGATCGTGACCGGCGGGCATGTTCTTGCACGGATCGCCGGTGCCGTATCCGCGAAGCTGGTTGTATTTTGCGACTTGTTCCTTCGAGAGTATCCCGGGCGTCTGCAGATGGGCTGAGAGATGCACAAATCGCAGGTCGCTTCTCACTTTCTCGATCTTTCCGAGCAGATCCTGCAGCTTCTTTTCATCGACGGTACGTGACGCAAACGATTCATTCAGTTCGCGTTCGAGATCGATCAATCGGTTGCCAAGCGGAACCGCACTGCTTTCCATATCGTGAAACAACAACTGCAGCTGCTTTTCCTGGTTCTTCGAAAGCCCGATCTCGCTTTTCATCTCGAGCAGATGGCTCGGACCCGGATAACCGTTCAACTCCGCCGCCTTCGCAAGGCCCCAGCCCTTTCCATTCTTCAGTTGATCGATGTCGTCCTGCGAAAGGCTCTTGATCTCCCGTGTTTCCTCTCCGGCATATTTGGAGATCTGCTGGGCCGAAAGCTGCGTGCAGCCGTTTGCGAGGAGCGCAGTGACGATGAATGCCAAAATTGCGAATGTTGTTTTCATATGAATGCCTCCGGTCGTAGAAATACCGTGTGATCCTAGAGTATTCCCTGGAAACGAGGAATACTGCCTCTGAAGTTGTTTTGTCCGTGGATTAAGGGGAGGTGTAACCACTGAGAGCACGGGGTACAGAGAGAGGCTTTGGGCGTGTTTTGGGCCCGCCCTTTTTGTTTCTCTGCGTTCTCTGTGTACTCTGCGGTGAAGATTCTTGGCCGCGGATATTCGCGGATGAAGCGGATCAGGAATAGAGATAACCATGGAGGGTTCTTCATTGCTCAATGGTCAATCAAACCTGCCTTCTTGCCCCCGGCAATTCACAGTCTTGAAGAGGTCAGCGTGATGTCCGCTTTCTGCCAGACGTAATCGAACTTCTTCTTGACTTCCGCCGCCTCGTCAGACTTGTTCTGCGCTTCCAGGCTCTTCATCAGGCCGTACATAGACCAGCCGTTTCGGGGATAGATCTCAAGGTCCCTTCTGTAAACCGCTTCCGCCTTTGCGTTATCGCCGGATTCCAGGAGCGCCATCCCCAAAGACTGCCTTGTCGGATAATACCAGAACGGCGGTTCCGTATACGGCAAAGCATCCTGGCGATCGACCGCTGACTGGAACGCGCTGATCGCCGCCGGGTATTTCTTCTCCGCCATCGCTATCTCACCCTCGAGCAGTTTGTCCGCGATCTTCAGAAGGTCGCTCGCCGGGTAGTCGTTCTTGTCCAGGAAGCTGACCGTCACCGTCTTCATCGCTTTCGTGATCCCGGCGCGTTCGGCCTTCGCTTTCCCGATCTCGCCCTTTCGGCTGTACGCTACGCCGCGGGCGTAATTCCTGATCCCGTTCGAGTAATCAAAGTTCTCCGGGAATTCGGGCTCTTTAAGGACATCGTCCCACTTGCCGAACTGGACCAGGGCCTGGATAGGTATCGTCTTGAAGAATTCGACCGTCGGGAACTCTTTGATCATCTCGACCTTCACGTTCTTTGCCACCCTTCGCGCAGATTCGATCGCCAGCTTGCTGCGGCCTTCCATACTCGAAGCCGCCCAAAGGAAATGAATGTTGTGCGGATAGTACGCCGCCGGATAAAAACCCTGAGCGTTGCAAGCGGCGATGTAAGCCTCGTCCACGTTCGCCGCCCTGACATTCGCCTCCGAGGCGTCGTTGTACCGTCCGACGCGCCAGTAGATGTGCGCCGGCATATGAACAAGGTGGCCCGAACCGGGGACCAGATTCGCTAGCGTGTCCGCAGCCTTTTCAGCGCGGCCGGGATCTTTCGAAGCCTCGGCGGCGTGGATGTAAAGATGGAGCGCCAGCGGATGTTCGGGGCTTCGCTTCATTACCGCCTCAAGAGTGTCGAGCACTTCCGCCGTCTCCGGTTTTGCCCTTCCGTCGCCGAGCCAGTAATCCCAGGGCATCGTGTCCATCAGCGCTTCCGCGAAGAGCGTGGCCGCTTCGTCATCGTCCGGGTATTTCTTGTGGACCTCTCTCATCGCGTCGGCGTACGCCTTGTCAAGCGGCTCTCGCTCAGCCTTGATGTCCTCGGAGTATCGCTTCGAAAGCGCGTCGATGAGGTCCTGCTCGACCGGCGACGCGTTTCCTTTTCGGTCCAATGCCTTCTGCAGCGCCGCCCAGGCGTTCTTCTTTTCGTCGTCGGACATTATCGCCTTGCCGTTCGAAGTCACGTTGATGTTCGGTCCGGTCGCCAGCGCCTCTCCCCAGAAGCACATCGCACAGGTGTCATCGAGTTTCTGAGCAGCTTTGAAAGAGCGGATCGATTCGGCGTGATTGAACCCGAACGCAAGCACCATCGCCTGGTCGAAATACTTCTGGGCGTCCGGACTCTTGGTAGTGATCTTCCGCGAGAACCTGCCCATTCCCTCGAACAAAGGAGCTCCCGCTTTCTTCGCGAGCTCGTCATTTGCCTTCTTTGCCGAGTCGTCCTCAGCGATCTTTGTACCGTTGCAGGCAGAAAGGAACAGCAAAACAGCAGCAGCTAACAGAATAAGTTTTCTCATGATCTTGCACCTTTGGTTTTTCGGGCGAGTATATCAAAAACCTCTGGAATATTGGGACACGGTTCACGCCGGTCAAAATTCCTGGTCTTCCTTCGGTAGAGTTTTTTCTCTGCGCTCTCTGCGTCCCCTGCGGTCGAAGACTTCTTTTATGCCCCTCGCTACCGCTCGGGGTACCGAAGGAGCCGGACAGGGACAAGCCCTGTCCCTACAACTCTCGCTTCCCCTGCGGTCGAAGACTTCTTTTATGCCCCTCGCTACCGCTCGGGGTACCGAAGGCGGGCGGAATTGTCGGCGAAGGGGAAGGTAGACGTTAAGAACTAGTGTCCAACTGTTTGTGACTTCAGCGGTCGCAATCGTCTTCCAGAATTAGACTTACGGCGATAATTATTCTTTTCGACTTCGAATAGTCCAATTGAAATCGAAAAATCATTTTGTGGCTGTAAAGTTAATTATTTGAATCGTTTACAGCTGCAGAAAAAATCTTAACCGGACACAAGTGGTCATTGGTCAATGAAGTGTCGCCGCTACGCGGCTCAGGAGGAATTTTGGCGGCCTTCACCCCGGGTTCCGCCTTCGGCTGCACCCGGGACTACCATCCGTCGCGCCGATGGCGCGAAGAGCGTTGGTCACATCCCAAAGACCTCTGTGCACTCTGCGTGCTCTGCGGATAAAGACTTCTGTTATGCCCCTCGCTACCGCTCGGGGTACCGAAGTCGCGCCCACACGGACATTCACGTCTCCTGTCTCCTGTCTCCCGTCTCTTGTCTCCTCTTTTACTTTTTCCCTTTTACTTCTTAATATAGTCGCGTCTTCATTCCCTAAACTTTCTGCAAAAGGGTGCGCGCGTTATTAATGGGTCCGGGCATGGATTTACAGGTCCCGGACGGTCTCTTTTATTCGCCGGGGAGGGCGTTTGATGTCGGGCGACAGCGGCGAACATTTTAAGATCAGGCCTTTGACTCGTGTCGGTCCGAGAGGAGGTGTGCTCGAACGCCGGAAAGCGGTGTCCGCGCAGATCCGTTCGCTTAGCGGGCTTTCCTGGAACGAAATCACGTCACGCCTCGCGATTCCGAATCGGTCCGATCAGAACTATTTGAAGAATGAGACCCTCGTGCACCTCATTCGCGAGGCACTCTTGCAGAACCAGGATCCTGATCCGGACAGGTCGGCAGAAGGATTGGAAAACGCGCTGTTGGAGATGTACGAGGAGCTCCAGAGCAGGATGCAGAAATATCTTAGAAAGTCGCGGTTCAAACCGCCGGAGATGCAGGACATCGGGGACTGGGAGAACAAAGTTCAGACTGTCATTATCGAGAAGCTGATGGATCTTGATACGGACAGGATCGATTTCGCCGAGGTCGGATTCTTCTCCTTCATCGCCCTTGAAGCCAGAACACAGCGCCGGCACTTCATCGGCGAGACTGAAAAACGGGACGAGTTCATAGAGCTCGACCGGCCGAACGAAGAGGGACACGATTTTGAGCTCGTGTCTCGCGGTTTAACGACCGAAGAGTCCTTGATGCTGAGGGAAGGGATGCACGCCCTTCCGGAAAATTTGAGGCGGGCCGTTATCCTGTACCACTTTGACGGGTGGCAGATCGAAAGCCAGGACCCGGACGAACCAACGATCAGCCGGCTTTTCGGCGTCAGTTCGCGGACAATACGGAACTGGCTGAAAGAAGCCAAGCGAATTCTGGCCGAACATATTGGAGGAGAACGATGAACAGGGAAGCATTGCTTCAGAGCGTTCTCGAAAGCTACGCCGCAGAAACGCCCGAAGGCAACGACATGGCAATACTGAAGCGATGGATGACAAGCCATCCGGAATTCGCTGGCGAGCTTATGGAATTCGCTGCCGACCGCGCGGAAATGGAATACCTTCCAGACCCGGAGATATCGCCGGAAGATTCGACCAGGTTTCGTGAACACGGCCTGAAACTATTTAACGAACTTTTCCCCGCGTCAAAAAAAAAGTCCGTTTCCATCCACAGCCTGACTGCGCTGGCTAAAGAACGCGGACTGAACAAGGAATCGTTCGCAAAGGCGGTCGGGCTTAGCTTGTCGCTGATAATGTACATGGAGAAGAGGCGGCTCAAAGCGGCCTCGATACCTGACAAGATTATAAAGAAGACGGCGGAAGTGCTGAGATCTACCAAGGAATCGGTAGATGAATATCTCCACGGACAGCCGGTTGCCGGAGCGCTGAACTACAAGGCCGATACGCGGCCCGAAGATAAACCGCAGAAAGAATTCGCCGATGCCGTCCGTGAAGATCAGACGCTCAGCGATGAAGAAAAGCGTTCTCTTCTTGAATAAAGACTTTCCCGAATTGCGCAGATATGGACCACGGGCACGAAATCCGCAGACAAGCCCTTGAGCTCCGTAAACTGGTCTGTGAGGAAAACAGCCTCGACGTCGAATCGCTTCATCCTTCTGACGAGTTCGCGAGGCTCGCGCTCGAACACCTGAACCTTACACCTGTCCCCGAACATCCCGATTCCGCGAACCTTCACGGATCGTTCGCCGTGCTGGAAGACGACATCGTCTTTTACAGCATCGATCTGGAAAGTGGATTCCGCGATTACTGCATCGCCCACGAAGCAGGCCATCGAATTCTTCATGTATTCGAAGCCGTTTGCGGCAGAGATGAGATCGAGGACATAGATAGCGATCAGGAATCCGGCTCGCCAAAGCGGCGCGTTATCGGGTACGGGGCGAAGGAGAAGCGGGAACGGGACGCAAACCTGTTCGCGCTTGAACTGCTTCTCCCCTGCGCCGCGCTCAGAAGGGCGTTCATTGAAGAAAGACTCAGCGCATTCGAGATCTCCGAGCGGACGGGAATGCCCGTCGCCTATGTCAAACGGCAGCTTGCGAGAGCGGTGCTGATACCGGGGACGGGGACGGAGACCGGAGACGGGAGACAGGAGACAGGAGACGGGAAACAGGAGACGGGAGACGGGAGACAGGAGACAGGAGACGAGAGACGGGGATCCGGTAGTGGCGGGGCCA
>JAHEEZ010000213.1 GCA_024640445.1 Acidobacteriota bacterium
AGCTCTTGTTCGGCGGCATGGGCCGCCTCTCGGAGAATTGTGTTCTGAACCTCAAGAACAAGTCGCACTCAGTTACGGCTGAGATTGTGGTGCCAGAGTCCGGCGCCGAGGGCGTGATAATCTCCCAGGGCGCGAACATCGGCGGCTGGAGCCTCTACGCCAAAGACGGCAAGCTAAAGTATTGCTACAATTGGGGCGGGTTTAAGTGCTTCTTCGTCGAATCGGCAGGCGCGATCCCGGCAGGGGAACATCAAGTGCGCATGGAGTTTGCCTACGCCGGCGGAGGACCGGGTAAGGGCGGTCAGGCGGTTCTCTTCATTGATGGCAGCAAGGTCGGCGAGGGCGAGATCGAGGCGACGCTTTCGACAGTCTTCTCTGCCGACGACGGTCTTGACGTAGGCGAGGACAGCGGCGCTCCTGTGTCGCCGGACTATCCGGCCGCGAAAAACTCCTTCAACGGCAAGATTAACGGAGTGCAGCTCGCGATCGCGGATGCGGCCGAGAGGGCCGATCACATGGTCACGCCGGAAGAGGCCATCCGCGTGGCGGTGGCACGGCAGTAGGCCGGCCGAATCTAGGTCTTCGGCGGGCGGGAGCCGTCAAACAAGACGGCTTCCGGCCTGTTCATTACTGGCCAATGGAAAAGGGTGGAAACGGCGAGTAGAAGCACCGGCCGTTGCAGACCGAAGTATGACAATTTGTCGTGAACCGCGCTGGTGGGCGGCTCGCCGTCATTCCTTGGAAGTACGTTCACAAACGATTGGTAGAAGAACACAACTTTTGATTGAAGCAGGTCGGAAACACGAAGGTTTTGCGTGCCAGGCTTCCTTTCATCCGCGACCAATAGTTCAAACCATTAATTGCAGGTACCTTAAGATATGAAAACAAAAATCATCATGAAAGCGGCTCTATTAGCCACGTTTGCCGGCTGCTTCGCGTTCCCCGGCTTCGCTCAAAATGTCAACGTGCAGAGGGAAATTGCGGCCCTCAAGGCCTCGCTGGCAGCCAGCCAGGTCATACTCAAGCAATACGAGTGGGTTGAGACAACTGTGATCAGCCTCAAAGGGGACGAGAAATCCCGGCAGATGAACAGTTGTTATTACGGTGCGGACGGCAAGGTTCAGAAAACCCCGCTCACCGCGCCGGCACCGGAGTCAAAGAAGCGCGGTCTGCGCGGCCGTATCGAAGAGTCGAAGAAAGAGGAAATGACTGCCTACATGAAAGAGGCTATCAACCTGGTGAAACAGTACGTCCCACCGGATGCCGCGAAGATGCAGGCATCGAAGGACGCCAATAAAGTCTCGATCACCCCGCTGTCCGGGCGGCGTGTGCAGCTGACATTTGCGGACTACATCAAGCCCGGAGACAGCCTGGCGCTCGTACTGGACCTGGCGACCGACCGGCCCCTGGAAGCCAAGGTGACCACCTATCTCGACTCGCCGGAGGATGCGGTAACACTGGATGTGCGTTTCGATGTTCTTAACAATATCGCCACCTACGCTGCTTCTACCACGCTTGTGGCTGAAGCTAAGAACATCGCCGTGACTGTGGAAAATACAGGATACAGAAAAGTAGCGCGTTGAATGGCACGGCGGCAACGCCTTGATCTCACATAGTACCGAAAAACAGCATTTTGCTCGGTGCACTCGGGTGTGCCAACGTACTGGCTGTGTAAAGCTTCAACTGCGGCCATTTTGAGGGAGCGGCCAGGTATGGCAAAGTCAATATCTGTTCGGCGTGCATTGGTCGGCTGTTTGTGCGCCCTGGATACAGAAGGTTCATCTGCCTACCTGATCTCGGGAATTTAAGAGGGCTAATGAACGCTAGGAAGAAATCGGGGTTGAAATGAAAAACTACAAGAGCGAATGGCTCAAATTCGATATGCTGGCCGGTTTGACGACTGCCTCGGTCATCATACCGAAGTCGATGGCATTTGCCGTAATTGCCGGACTGCCTGTTCAGGCGGGACTTTATGTGGCATTTGTGCCGATGCTCGTCTATGCATTTCTCGGCACATCGCGGACGTTAAGCGTGAGCAGCACGACGACGCTGGCAATTCTTGTCGCGTCCCAGCTTGCCATCTCAGTGCCCGACGGAGATCCGGCAAAATTAATGTCAGCGGCGGCCACTCTGGCTTTGCTGACCGGAGCCATATTGATGTTCGCCGGAGTAGCCCGACTGGGGTTTCTTGCCAATTTCATCTCTGATCCCGTTTTAACAGGATTCAAGGCGGGTGTTGGTCTCGTAATAGTTGTGGACCAGGTGCCGAAGCTGCTCGGGATACACATTGAAAAGAGCGGCTTCCTCCGGAACATCTGGTCGATGCTTGTTCATTCCCCCGAATCTCATATTCCTACTCTCATCCTTGCGGTAGTCATGCTCGTGCTTTTGTTTGGCCTCGAACATTTCCTGCCCAAGATACCCGCACCGCTTGTGGCAGTGGTGGTCGGGCTTGCGGCGGCCAGCTTGCTTGGGCTGCAGGGCCTTGGCGTCGCTCTTACAGGTCCTATTCCCTCCGGAATACCGATGCCGGAAATCCCTGACCTTTCGCTTGTCAAAAGTCTTCTGCCCGGCGCGGTGGGAATCGCGCTGATGTCATTCACAGAGTCGATCGCCGCCGGAAGGGCCTTTGTTCAAAAGGGAGAACCCAGACCGTCGCCGAATCGCGAATTGATCGCCCTGGGCGCCTCTAACATCGCGGGAAGTTTCTTTCATGCCTTTCCCGGAGGAGGGGGCACCTCCCAGACGGCGGTCAATGCCGGGGCGGGAGCCAGAAGCCAGGTCAGTTCGGTTGTGACCGTCTGCATTACGCTGGCGACACTTCTTGTGTTAGCTCCTGTGATCGCGCTTCTCCCCCTGGCCACCCTCGCGGCGATAGTCGTCGTCACCTCAGTTCCTCTGTTGAGTCCTGAAGGATTTCGATCGATTCTGAAGATTCGGCGCACCGAATTCGGTTGGGCGGTGATCGCATTTGCCGGTGTGGCGATTCTCGGGACCCTGAGTGGGATTCTTGTGGCGATAGCCGTTTCGATCTTCGTGTTGTTCTACCAGGCCAACCATCCGGTTGTGTATAAGGTGGGAAGAAAACCGGGCACCGAGACCTTTCGGCCGATGACCGGCGAACATCCTGATGACGAAACGCCGCCGGGCCTGCTGATCCTAAGAACAGAAGGAAGAATGAATTTCGCGAGCGCACCAAGGGTCGGCGAAAAGATGTGGAAGTTTCTGGAGGATTCGCCGCCGAGAGTGGTAATCCTGGAATTCAGTGCGGTTCCCGACATTGAATACACCGCCCTACAGTCGTTGATCCAGGCCGAAGAGAAACTGCGTGAGGCCGGGATAGCTATGTGGCTTGTCGGTCTCAATCCGGAAGTTCTCAAAGTAGTTAGAAAAACGAGTTTGAACGAAACGCTTGGAAAAGAAGGGATGTTTTTGAATCTCCGGGAGGCGGTCAAGGCATTTGAGAACTCGGCAGCTGCCGGGTAACTGTTGTTCGGTCACGCGTTTGAACCAGCCAAACGGTATCATGTTGAGAACGGGATGGTGCCGGCAGTAAATTATCATTATTGTTGTTCGCAGATTTTCGAAAGGAGGCCGCAAGACCGGTTAAGATCCGGTCTTGGTGATGTTCGGAGGCAGAAATGAAAGGATTGGGTCAAATGAGATCGTCGCGGCTACTTTTGTATGTTTTCTTCCTTGTTGTTTTGGCAGCGCTCCCGGCGCTTGCGAAAAACAAGGACGATGTCGTTGTGCTCAAGAATGGCGATCGGATCACCGGCGAGATCAAGGGTCTGGCGGACGGCGTACTGAAATTCAAGGCAAGTTATATGGCCGCGGCGGTGAGCATAAACTGGTTCGAGGTCGAGAGCCTTACGAGCAAGGACAAGTACATCGTAAGTGTGATCGGCGGAAGCCAATACAGTGACTCGATCCAGCTCAGCCCGTCTGACCAGAAAGACCCGGAGAATTTTGCTATCGGAGCCGATCAAAATCCGACGCTCGTCAAACAGGTGGAGGTTCTTTCGATCGCTCCTACGGAAGACGGCTTTTGGCGAAATCTGGAGGGGAACATCAATTATGGCCTGAACTACACGAGCGGCAGCGGGCAGTATTCGACACAGCTGTCGGCGGACGTTGCATTCCGCCGGAGGAGGCATTCCGTTACGGCGAGTTTCGATTCCGTTTTCAGCGGCCAGCGCGACGCGACCAGTAACGCGCGCAATGAACTGACAATGGGTTATGAATATCAGCTTAACCGAACTTGGTTTGCCGGCGGTTTCGTTGATTTTCTTCAAAGCGATACTCAAAGTCTGAAATTGAGGACGACCGCCGCGGGACTTGTCGGGCGCAGCCTTCTTCAAAAACCGCAAACAAGGATCCAGGCGATCGGTGGTCTGGCGGTCACGCGTGAGCGCTATTCGGCAGAGCTCGACCGGCCCAGGTCTTCAAATGTCGACGCTCTGGCAGGAGTCAGGTTCAGAACATTCCGTTTCAAGACGACAGATGTTAGCGCCGGGCTGCTGGTATACCCAAGCGTAACCGATCCTGGGCGGGTGAGGATGCAGGTTCGGTCCGATGTTTACTTCGAAATAGTAAAGGACCTGAATTTCGGCGTCCATCTGTACGACAACCTGGACAGCAGACCGCCGACGACGGCGACGAAGAATGAGTTCGGCGTGAGCACCTCGATCGGCTGGAAGTTCTAAAGCGGTCGTCTGTGCTACAAAGTCGGGAAAGGTATCGGCCCGGCCGTGTGGCGAGATGTTGTGAAGATCGATTCGATCAGTCGGCAAGGTGATATGAGACCTCATCGAGAAGGGCATTAACGTATATGAGCGAAAAAAAGATCGAAGGCCAGGGTGCGGGCTTCTCATTGCTTTCAGGGGGTCTTCTCTTTCGTCTCCTGCGCTGGTCAAGACTCTCCGGCGAAGAACTGGAACCGATACAGTGGCGCGTGATCGCCTTCTCGGTTTTTACCTGGGTTCCTCTCGCCGTCTTGTCTTATATCGACGGAAACGCATTTGTTGCCAGCATTGATATTCCGTTTTTTCGTGACATCGCGGTGCATTCCAGATTTCTCATAGCGCTTCCGATCCTGGTTGGGGCGGAAGCGTTCGTCCACAGGCGCATCAGGTGGGAAGTCGATAAGTTTCTTGAAAGGAAGATCATACCGTCCGATCAGATCCCGGAGTTCAACAGGGCGATCGATTCCGCGCACAAGATCCGGGACTCGGTCTGGCTTGAAGCAATGTTGCTTGTATCTGTCTATACCGTGGGCCTTTGGATATGGAAGAGTCAGATATCGCTAGAGGTGCCGAGCTGGTATGCGACTCCGGACCAGTCCGGTCTCAATCTGACGTCGGCAGGATACTGGTTTGTTTTTGTAAGCGTTCCTCTGTTTCAGTTCATTCTTGTCCGGTGGTATTTGAGGTTCTTCACATGGTTCTGGTTTCTCTTCAGGGTTTCGCGTTTGAAACTGAACCTTATCCCCACTAACTATGACAGGTCGGCCGGCCTTGGATTCCTCACTTACTGCACCTACGCTTTCGGATCGATCCTCTTCGCGCAGGGAGTGCTTCTTTCTGGGTTGATCGCGAGCGAATCGATAAACGGCGGAAAGAGTATTCTTGATTACAAAATGGCGGCGTTAGGGTTCATCATCGTGTTTGTCGCGGCCGTTTTCAGCCCGCTGACCGTTTTCATTCCTGCCTTGCTGAGAGCGAAACGCGAGGGTTTGAAGGTTTACGGCAACCTTGCCACGCAGTATGTTGAAGAATTTGACAAAAAATGGGCACAAGGAGAAATGGCGCCTGATGAGGAATTCCTGGGCAGCGGAGACATTCAGTCCCTCGCGGATCTGGGGACCGGTTACTCAGTCGTTGAAGAAATGACGTGGGTGCCCTTCTCATTAAGGGCCGTCATCAACCTGGCAATTGTAGCGGCGCTTCCGCTTCTTCCTCTGGTACTGCTGGTCTTTTCCCCGGAAGAGCTGTTTGAGAGCCTGGTACACGTACTCTTCTGATCCTTGATATGGAGGGTTGCGAAGGGAAGAGATCATAACGAAGAGTCAGGCGACGCTTCGCTCGAAACTGTCAATAGTGACAGTTGTTCGGTCGGATACGGATTGTTACACTTGTTTGTAGAATCAGAAGTGTA
>JAHEEZ010000025.1 GCA_024640445.1 Acidobacteriota bacterium
TTGTGACCGCCGAAGAGCCGACGTTGTGGACCGCGCCACCGTATCCCGACTGATTGAAGCAGATCGTAGAGTTGGATACAGACATCTGGCCGCTGTTGTACAAGCCGCCGCCGTTTCCTCCCTTGTTTCCCCAGACGGTTGAATATGAAAGCGAGAACCGGCCGCGGTTTTCGACCGCGCCGCCGGAAGCGATCAGACGGTTGCTGCCGGTCATTGAAAGATATGAGACTGTCACGTCGGCAGCCGGATAGATCTCAAAATGACCTGAGAAGCCCCGGGCGTTCACCGTAACGAACGGTGCTGCCGATCCGTCGATCACAAGCTTGCCGTTTCCGCGTACGACATACCTGCTCGCCGACATAATGATGACATTGTCTGCGGCGAATATCGCAGGATCAAAGGTGATCGTATCGTCGGATGAAACAGCTTCTGCCGCCGATACCGCGCCCCGAAGGCTGCAGTCATTAGGAAGCGCCGAACACGCGTTGGCTTTCCCGTCGTCATCGTTTCTATCGACCACGAACTCCGCGCCAAACGCATTTGCGCTGAAATGGAGAAGGAATGCGAGAGCCACGAATATGCTCGCAAGAGCCGTTGAATGTGGGAAATTCTTCATTGCAAAACTCCTGAACTGCGTTAAATGAGGAAATGTACAACAATGTTTAACAAGTCTTACATATAAGAAACTACGAATGAAGGAACACTCCAGATTCTCGAAAACGATTCGTCTCCCGGCCCGTTCGTGACTTTGCACGGGTTCGTGGCAAAATAGAGCAATGAGCACAAGAAAAGAAACTGATTCGATGGGCGAGATCGAGGTCCCGTCGGACGTTTACTGGGGAGCGCAGACCCAACGCAGTCTTCATCACTTCAACATCGGATTCGACGTGATGCCGCGCGAGATGATCCGCGCGCTCGGGATCCTGAAAAAGGCGTGCGCGATCGTCAACTGCGACCTCGGGAAACTATCGGAAGAAAAGCGGGATCTGATCGTTCGCGCCGCCGACGAAGTCATCGAGGGAAAGCTTGACCGGCACTTCCCGCTTCGAGTGTGGCAGACGGGCTCGGGCACACAGACCAATATGAACGCCAACGAGGTGATCTCGAACCGCGCGATCGAACTTGCCGGCGGCGTTATGGGCTCGAAGGATCCGATCCACCCGAACGACGATGTGAACAAGTCACAGTCTTCAAACGATACGTTCCCGACCGCAATGTACATAGCTGCGGCGGAACGGATGTCGCACCTGATACAGCGAGTCCAATTGGTCGAGAACGCGATATCCGCCAAGGCGCACCAATTCGCAGATGTCGTGAAGATCGGGCGGACGCATCTGCAGGACGCGACGCCGTTGACGGTCGGACAGGAGTTTGGCGGCTGGGCGAGCCTGGTCGAGAGAGATATAGAAAGGCTGAATCTCGCTCAGTCAGACCTTTTTGACCTTGCGATCGGCGGTACGGCGGTAGGCACAGGCCTGAATTCGCACCCGGAGTTCGCTGAAAGGGCGGCGGCGAAGATATCCGAACTCACCGGACTTCCGTTCCGTTCGCATCCGAACAAGTTTGCCGCTCTATCCGCTCATGACGAACTGATCTTTGCTTCGGGTGCTCTGAAGACACTTGCTGCCTCGCTGATGAAGATAGCGAACGACATACGATGGCTCGGTTCGGGACCCAGGTGCGGGATCGGGGAATTGGTGCTTCCGGAAAACGAACCGGGAAGTTCGATCATGCCCGGCAAGGTGAATCCGACGCAGTCGGAAGCGATGACCATGGTCGCGGCCCAGGTGATGGGCAACGACGCGACGATCGGTTTCGCCGGATCTCAGGGGAACTTCGAGCTGAACGTGTTCAAGCCGGTGATGATCCACAACTTCCTTCATTCAGTGAGGCTTATCCACGACGCCTGTCACGGATTTGTGGATTTCTGTATTTCCGGAATACAGTTGAACCGGGAACAGATCGACGAGTATGTGAATGATTCGCTGATGCTTGTCACCGCTTTGAACCAGCACATCGGATATGACAACGCGGCAAAGATAGCCAAGCACGCGCACAAGAAGGGCCTCAATTTAAGGGAATCTGCCGAGGAACTCGGACTTCTGGAAGGGGCGAAGTTTGACGAACTGGTCAAACCCGAAGACATGACAAAGCCTTGAGCGGCCGTTTCAAGCTTTCAGTTACCCAGAGGCTTTATCGCACGGCTTAGTGCAGCTTTCGAGGCGAAGTTTGCCTTTGTTTCCGCTCGTTCTTTGGGCTTTCCTTTCTGCATCTGTAGAAAGTGCCTCAGTCGGTCGCGCTCCCGCATCAGTTCAAGCGAACGCGCATCGGAAGGATCGGCGGCAGCAATCTTGTCGAGTGCATCCACCCTCTTTTGCTGGTCCGCGATCAACTTCGCCTGGCCGGTCTGTTCTACTTCCGCGGTTTCAGGCGGATGTTCTTTCTTTTCTTCCATACGGGTTCTATTCTATCGGACTCAAAAGTCGCTATTAGGCGGCGGGATCCGGAAACCAGGCCTTCGGATCATAACGCTTCTCTGCATCAGCCCAGGAATCGTCCTGGAGACGACCAAGCAGTTGTTCCATCCTGATCTCTTTCGGCATGGTCTCGTCTTTCAGAAAGGCGTCGATTTGTTCCTGCTGGTCGAAGTCCGGGGATATCTCGAACATAATCGCGACGAACGCGGCAATTTCCGGGGCCAGTTCGAAACCGCGCGACTTAGCGCGCTCGATCCCGATCTTCACCATTCCGTCTATGGTGTCGTCCGAATACTCTGCCACGCCCTCGTGGAAAGCCTCGCGTACGATATCCCGAAGCACCCTGACCAGTTGGGTGTCGTCCTCCGCTATGAATTTCTCGATCTGAGCTTTCTTGATTACAAGCATTTCAATGGTATCGGTCTCAGCCTCCGATGATAACTGTCATCTCTCCCTTCGTGATGTTATTTGGGGGGCCGATCGCTTCAAGAAGAGTATCGCCCATGCGACCCGCCGGAAGGAAGCCTATGTTGACGGTGGCGGAAGGTGTGATGTCTACACCTGGTCCGTGCGGCGGCACCGGAGACGGAACCGCGCACATATGAATGTCTGTCGCGCAGGCAGAGATCATGCTCGACATAGCCGCAAGGGCGGCGCCTTTTGTGGCCTGTTCCGCAGCGTACGCGGCCGGAGCCCCGGGGGTTCCTGCTGCCGCCGCGGTTGCCGCGACCGCGGTCTGTATTCCGATATCCGCAGATGTCTTTGCGGACTGAAGCGCCGCAACCGCCGCCAGAGGTACCCCGCGCCAGGCCGGCATGAAACCGATCAGCACCGTTAGACATCCCGGGCCGGGAGTGAGCACAGGGGGAAGTCCGTGCGCCGTTGTATCTATATTGGCTCTTGCGGCTGGTCCTGTCGGCATTTAGCTTTCTCCTCTTTATTATTCCTTATCCGATAGATCGATCGTCTTCTGATCCAGAACTCCATCCGTTTGTGTGTAAGTAAGAAAATCTTTCTCTTCCTCATCCGCCAAAAGGAAACGATCGACATTTCCGAAAAATGTCTTCACCTGATCAGCATCGCAAGTGGGCAGGAATTTCCTGAACACACGCGGGTCGTAAAATCGGAACAGCATAGGGTTCCCAAGTTCATCGTAAACGGTAACCAGTGCGCGAAAGTGTTTGCGCATTTCCTTGATCGAAAAACGGGTCTGGACAAAGATACCCTTATTACCTGCGAAACAATTCTCGATGACCCAGTTTGAGAATTCATCGTTCGGGATCATCAATGCGACATACGGAGCGACATGCACCATGTCCGGCGTCAACTCGCCTCTCAGGAGGCAATAATTCGGCGGCTTCATTTCAAAGAGCCTCTTCGGAAGATCTTTTACCGCGGCGCCGTCCAGAACGCAATAGGTTCTGGTCTGCGGTATCGACAACGTGTCTTTCAGGAGTTTCAGGTTCATAAACTATAAGCGCTTCTCGTTCCGGCCGCCAAAAATTCAATATACTCAGACCTCGCAAAAAGGACTGCCTTCGCTTGCCGCCTCGACCAAATTCGCAGCGAGCGCTGAGAAGTGAGCTGGCGTTGGCGGAGGAGGTGCCGGAGGCCGAGGAGTGTTCTGACCAGCTTCCGCGTTATCTGCCTCTTTCGCAAGCGTGGGCGCGGTTGGAGAACATCCGCTTCCTGTCCCTGCGGCTCCGCCGCTGTTGATATTCACTAAAGGTGAACCGGTGATAGCAATTCCAGCAGGCCCCAGATTAATGAAATTTCCACCTACTTTTAGGGTGAGAGACATTCCAGCTTCAAGCACCATCGACATACCGGCCTTGATATGCACATTCGTCCCAGCGTCAACCGCATAGTTCATACCCGCCTTTCTCAATACGTCGGATCCGGCCTTAAGTGAGACAGTTCCCCCGACGTCTTCGTTCTGATCCCCGACTACCTTCAAGTGCTTGTCATTCTTTACGTGCTCCAGCTGGTCGTTATCCACTATCATGTGGCGGTCATGCTGGATGATCTCCTTTGCGTCGTTCTTGATCCGTACGTCAAGATCCTTCTGTCCGTGAACGAAGATCTGCTCGGATCCTTTCTTGTCTTCAAACCGGAATTCGTTAAATCCTCCTCCGCCTTTCGAAGAGTTCGACTTGATACCCGACTTCGTCTTCTCGTCGGGAAGGGTATAGGCGGGCATCGTCTGCGGATTGTACACGCAGCCGGTAACTATCGGCTGGTCCGGATCTCCGTCGATGAAATGGACTATGACCTCCATCCCTATCCGGGGTATGAACATCGAGCCCCACTTGTTTCCCGCCCAGCTTTGAGCGACCCGAACCCAGCACGAACTGCTGGCATCCACATTTCCTTCCCGGTCCCAGTGGAACTGGACCTTTACCCGCCCGTACTTGTCCGTAAAGATCTCTTCTCCGGACGGCCCTACCACGAACGCGGTTTGCGCACCTGGGATCACCGGTTTTTCATAGTCTTTTGGCGGACGGAACGGGGTGCCGCCGCTTCCGTGGGGAATGCATTTAAAACCATTTGTGTATGGCTGTTCTACCACGTCGTCCGAAACATAGGTCGGGTTCTGCTCTGCTTCGTGAATGACCGAAGTGATCACGTACGCCGCGTTCAGTGAGTTGTTGGGATGGTGTTGCAGATGGAACTTATAACCAGCTGTAAGGCTTGAACAATCGGAACCGCCCGTGATCACCTTTACTCCGGAATCCAGGCCCTCCATTGCAACGCTGACGGTTTGTGTCTTGTCAGTATCGACCTTATTCAGCTCGGATGGCTGTTCACCTCCCGATCTGTCAATCCCGTCATACTTACGAGCATAGCCTCCCGGGTAGTCATAGACCTCGATCTGTTGATTGTCTCCAAGCGTATGGATACTGTTTTGGAAGGCGTCGAGACTCCTGGCTGGAAGCTGAAAATTGTAGTCCCATGCCGTAAACTTTCCCGGTTTTATTACCGTGTCGGCATTGAAACTGTTTATAGAGGTTATAAAATCTTCCCTGCCGCGGGTCACATCAATGAAGTAGGGTATATCGCTCTTGCCGGGGGCATCGGGATGTGACTGTGGGGTGTTGCCTACGACCATCTTGTGTTTGCCGTCTTTGTGTTCGAAGTAGTAGTAGATACCTTCTTCAGCCATCAATCGGGCGGCGAAATCAAAATCAGATTCTCTGTACTGCACACAGTAATTTCGCTGGTTGGTCACGCCCTGGATCTGCCAGTTCACTTCAAAATCCCCGAAGATCTCCCGCAGAATATCAGGTACCGATATCTGCTGGAAAATACGGCTCTGAAGGTTCTGCGTAAGCAGCCAGACGTGCGGTACCACCGTAATATAGTAGTACGAGAACCTGTTATCGCGTCCGCCTTTCGCGAATCGGTTTATTATCCCCGTAAACTCACGGACCGTGCCATCACGCTGATCTATGACGATAGTGACCGGCTTACCCAGAAGTTCGGATGGGTCTATGTCTGTAGGCGAGAAGCCGGCTTCTTGCTCATCGTGCAGAAGCTCGATCTCAAGTTCAAACAGCTCGGACAAACCTTCCCTCGCCGTAAACCTGTTGATCAAAAGGAAGTCTTTCGCGAGCGGCGTGTAAATGGCCATCAGCCGATGGTCTTGTGTAGTAGCCATAAATTCAAATCCCTTGTGATCGAGCCGTGCGTTCTAAAACCAGGGCTCTTTCGCGGGTCCGGCAAAAGTGCCGGCCGCACCCTTAAACGAAATCCGGGGCGAGAGATTCAAGCCATTCACCTGATCATTGCCCGTTTGCACCAGGCCGTTTTCCAAAAAAGACGCCCGCCGCCGGTAAACAAGCCAAGCGGCGGGCGCGGTAATCATTCGACGGCTTCCACCGCCGCAAACCTGGCTACACGATCTCGTACCGGAAGTTTGAATCGTCTCCGACCGAAACATGCACCTTTGTAATGCCCTCGCCGCTCGCCATCTTCGAAAGCACTTCTCCGCTCATCTCCGGCAGAAGAGTGCCGTTCAGGATGTTGATAACATTCCTGGCACCGCTGTCTACGTCGGTGCAACGGCTTGCAACAGTATCGATGACGGCATCGTCGTAGGAAAATTGCGCACTGTGGTTCTCCATGATGCGTTTTTGTATTTTCCGAAGCTGCAGTTTCACGATCTCCTTGAGCACATCGTCGGAGATAGGATAGAACGGAACGGTAACCATACGGCCGAGAAGAGCCGGTTTGAAGGCCTTCACGAGTTCAGGTCTTAGAGCCTCTTCCAGTCCCTTTGGATCGGGTCTTGTATCCGGATCCGCACACAGCGACATGATCAGATCGGTGCCGATATTCGACGTCAACAGGATTATTGTGTTCTTGAAGTCGATCTCCCGGCCTTCACCGTCTTCGAGGACGCCCTTGTCGAAGACCTGGTAAAACAATTCCATTACGTCCGGGTGCGCCTTTTCTACCTCGTCCAAAAGTACGACCGAATATGGCTTGCGCCTCACTGCTTCCGTCAGCACGCCGCCTTCGCCGTATCCGACATAGCCCGGAGGCGATCCCTTAAGGGAGGAAACAGTGTGCGCCTCCTGGTACTCGCTCATGTTTATGGAGATAAGATTTCGCTCCCCGCCGTAAAGAGTGTCGGCGAGCGCGAGCGCGGTTTCGGTCTTTCCGACGCCGCTGGTGCCGACAAGTATGAATACGCCGATCGGACGTTTGGGATCTGTAAGGCCCGCGCGCGACGTCTTGATACGTTCCGCAATCACCTCAAGAGCGTGGTCCTGTCCGAGGACGCGTTCACCGAGAGTCTTTTCAAGCTCAAGGATCGCGTTGATCTCATCGGCGACCATCTTGCCGACCGGTATGCCCGTCCATCCCGAAATGATCTCAGCGATCGCCTGCGAATCCACCACCGGCGACATTAAGGGATTCTCACCCTGTGTTTCCTTTAGATCGGCCGAAAGCTTTTGTAGTTCGGTTCTTAAAGCATCCGTATCGACGGGTGCCGATGTCTCCGGAGCGGCCGCAGTCGCGGTCGATTCACCTGAAGCGGCGTCCTGCGCGGTCGCGGCGGCAGCTGATTCGCCTCCCTCCGGCGAAGCGGACTCGGAGGCCACAGCCGACGCACCGTTTCCGGATCCGATCCGGGTCATTTCGAGCTTGGTCCTGATGGTCCTGATCTTCTCGGTCAGTTCCTTTTCTTTTTCCCACTGGACGTTCAACGCTTCAAGAGTCGCCGAGACTTCGTCCTTTTCTGCATTGAGTTCTCCGAGCCTCTCAGAGTGGTCGGCACCGGTGATCTGTTCGCGTTCCAGTGAGTTAATCTCTCGTTCGAGATGCTGGATCCTTTTTGTCGCATCCTCTACCGCGGCGGGGGTCGCGCCCTGTCCGATCGCTACCTTGGCGCATGCGGTGTCCAGAACGCTGACCGACTTGTCGGGAAGTTGACGGCCTGTTATGTAGCGGTGTGAGAGTTTCACGCAATCCACTACAGCTTCATCGAGGATGCGCACGTTGTGGTGCTCTTCCATTTTTCCGGCGATCGCACGCATCATCCCGATCGCGGTATCAATCCCGGGTTCCTCTACTTTGACCACCTGAAATCGGCGAGCAAGTGCTGCATCTTTCTCAAAATACTTCTTGTACTCCGCCCAGGTCGTCGCGGCTATCGTTCGAAGTTCTCCTCTGGCCAGTGCGGGCTTCAGAAGGTTTGCCGCATCGTTCTGTCCGGCCGCGCCGCCGGCGCCGATCATCGTATGGGCTTCGTCGATGAAGATGATAATGGGTTGGGGGGATGACTTGACCTCGTCGATGACCGATTTCAGACGATTCTCAAATTCTCCCTTCACGCCGGCACCAGCCTGCAGGAGACCGAGGTCAAGCGTTCTGACGGCAACGTTCTTCAGGGGATCGGGCACGTCGCCCTGGGCTATGCGAAGGGCAAAACCCTCGACAACGGCCGTTTTTCCGACTCCGGCTTCACCGGTCAGAATCGGGTTGTTCTGTCGCCTGCGGGTTAGAATGTCGATGATCTGGCGTATCTCGAAATCTCGTCCGAGGATCGGGTCTATCTTGCCGTCTCTCGCTTTCGCGGTCAGGTCCTCAGCGTACTGGTCAAGCGCTTTGGTCTTTCCGGGAACCCCGCTTGCGACCTGACCGCCTGATAGTCCTGCTGTTTCGCCGAGCGCCATCGCCTCGCGCTCTTCGGAGGATTCCGAAGTGATCTTCGCAAAATCGCTCTCGAGAGCTTCAACCGAAATGTGTTCGAATTCTTTGGAGATGTCTCTGGCAATGCGTGAAAGGCCGTCGTCCTTTATAAGCGAAAGGATCATATGGCCCGAACGGACCCGCGCGGCGCTAAAATCGATGGACGCCAGAAGCCACGAATCCTGTACCCAGGTGGGTATTCGTTCACTCAGTCCCGGCGTTCTTGTGTTCCCCGTCTTCAGACGCTCCAGCGAATTGTTCACATCCTTCGAAAGGCGATCCACATTCACCTCGAAGTGGTTGCAGATCCGGTGCAGGTCGGTGTCGTCCTTGTCGAGCAGCTTAACGAGCAAATGCTCGATCTCAACGTCATAATTGGTCCGGGACAAGCAAAGCCCCGCAGCGTCTTCCAGCGCGCCCCTGCACGTGTCATTCAACCTGCCGACCAGGTGCTTCAAATTAACATTCATCGCCTCATCTCCTAAATTAAAGTCACTTAACGAATCCCGGGTTCCTGCCTACAGCCAGTTCAGAACGCAGAAGAAGGTCCCCAAATGTCGTTTCAAAATATGTTTGCACGCTATCTTATACCAAGATGTGTGCTTATGGAAAAAAATCAGAATCTCAAAACCACCTGGTCATCGTCCTGTTCAAACGGAACCGACTTCAGCCAGGAGGTCCATCCGAGCATCGGCTTGCGTCTCGCCCGTGTCGTGAGGATCGTGCTCGGAACCTGCGAAGCCTCAAGAATGAGCTGTGCGTCAAAGTCCGCCTCAAGCCCGACCATGAACCTGACGATAGATCTCAGTGCTTCATGCGCGTTACCTCTTGGGAGGAACGCCTGGAACTTCGAAAACGAAAGCGCGCCGAGCACAAGCCGGAATTTCGATTGCTGGTCCCATACCCTCGTTCCAATTATCGCGTCGATCCCGAGCCCGCTATTCGCCAGGCTCAGCTTCGTAATGCTTTCTCTGTCAAGATCGATCCACTGCCCAAAAAACTGTTTGACCTTTACATCGATAGCGAAGTAATCGGAAACGATCTGCCCAAGATTTTGCGCCGAGTGCGGCTTCTGTGTGATCAGTCCCGAATATGGCAGAAGCGACTCGTCGTCAAGGCTCATCCTTCCTCGCAGGCCTCGTGTACCGAGCCCGTCCAGATCGAAGAGGTATTGAGTGAATTCGTCTTCTCCCGCCTCGTAGGCGTATGGGAACCGGTATTTCTGCCACGCCCTGTAAAAAAGCGAGGTGGCCCTATGAGTAAAAATGTCTGTGAATGCCCAAAAGGCAGTGTCGCCATGCCGTATCCGGTTGAGCGCATGTTCAGTGTAGTGGGTCGGAAGTGTACCACTTACCCCGATGATGCCGATGAAGTTCACGATCATTTCAGTGATCGCGGCTTGCTCTTCTTTGCCGTCCTCGACGCGGATCTCCTGGATCTCGCTGGCAGGGAAATCCAACGCGATCCTTGATCTGAATCGAACGAACTCCTCGCCGGGCATCGCGTCGCGTCCGACCGGCTTCTTGCCTTTCTCAAGCAGTCCCATGAGGCGGACAGCCTGGAAAAAGCTGAACCTGTACGGTTCTTCGAAAAGTTCCCGATCAAGTGGTTTCTTGGTCGCCATAATGTCGGCTTACGAACTACATCCGGTCCGATGCGGGCGGAAGCAGGTCAAAGGAGTATCTGTTCCCCGGTCCTTGGCCTCCATCGTTTTATCTCTCCCTCGCGCTGTTCAGATTCGATCACCAGCTGGTTAAACGAATTCAGAGAAGTGTAGACCCCCAGAAATCTCTCCAAAACACTCGCGAAAAGATACATTCCGCTTCCGACATACTGCTCTTCGTCAAAAACCACCTTCGTCTCAAGCCCGCGGACAAACCCCGAACCCACCCGGTGGCCGATCCTCCGGATAACAGCATTTGCGGAAACGCTCTTGATACCAAGTATCTGATTTCGTGTGGCGGAAGAGTCGTTGAAATTGTATAGCTGAAGGATCTCCTGCATTGCCTCCGGATTCCCATTCTCATCGTTAACAAGCGAAAGGTAGTTCAGGTTCATGTGAGAGATAAGTCTCCACTGGACCCCTTTCCGCTGCGGAGGCCGGATCGTTTCCGTGGGCTTCGTCAGGCAGCGCACCCGGGAGACCAGTGCCGCTCCTTCAACCTCAAAATCACTGTCCTTCCCGCCGAAAGGCAGCCTTGCCGGAAGATCCCGGTTCGTGCACGTTGCCTTCACGGTGAGAATATCTGCCGCAGGCACCCTCGGATTGAATTCCGAATCAACGAAGGTTATGTAGACCTCCGTTCCTTCATCGTTCGGCCTCTGCGACTGGCGGCGGGATGAATACCAAAATGACTTTTCCTGATCTTCTCCGTACGTGTGCCGGAGGGAATAGAACGGGGCGAACTCCCTGGAAGAGTTTGTCGAAGGGTCGGTTGAAATAAGCCTGTCCACCGAATAGACCTCGGTCGTGTCCTGCCTGTGGACGTCCGGAATTAGGTGATACTCGTATTTTTGCTGGCTCAGGTAGATCGGATCAGCAGTCCTGGAGAAGAGGTTAACGATCGGAGCACAACCAAGCCTGAACGTGTCCGCGCTGACGGGAGCGGCGGGAGGCACGATGTCCTTTAGGTGGATAATGATGTCGAAATGGCTGCCGAATTTCCTCGCGACCGCCTGCTCAAGGCCTTTCACGTCGAAGAAAAGAAACTTGTACGGGAAAGCAAAGTACTCGGTCAGCAAACGATATCCTGAAAAGGACTTTTTCGTGTAAGGGATCAGTGCCTCATCTTCCTCAAAGCCGACCGGAACGAGGTGATCTGCGGTGAGTATGACAGGATCCGGCTGTTTCAACTGAATATTTGTGATCGTTTTCAGCTCGGAGCTGTCAATAGGCGTTTCTTTTGCGCGGAACTCGACCGCTGTCGAGTGGTTCATTATGATCTCGTACAGTGAGAACACAAGTTGAGGATCACCGTTCAAGAAGAACCTCATTGAACTTGGCGCCTCATCGGTTTCGCTCACCTTCAACTCGTGCAGCGAACTGCCTCCGAAGCATTTCATCGACAATCTGATCGTGCTTTCCGCAAACATCCCGCGCCCGTCCTTCGGCGCGGGCGACTCCAGGGCGGCGTCTGTAAGTTCGATCGGAAACAGGAGCGTGTCGAACGAGGTCCGGAAATGACAAGGCGTTCCGTCAACCGGTCTCGAATAAAGTTTCGTGCCGCGTTTTAGGGCCTGAATCGAAGTCAGTTTGTCTTTCGGGTTGCCGTAGGTCATCTGTACGATGGCCATTGAAGGGATTGGTGACTGGTAATGCGGATAGAGTACGTTGATGAAAGATTCTGTGATCTCCGGAAGCTCATCGTCGAGTTTCAAAGAGATCCTTGCCGCTAGAAACGCGAATGCCTCGACCAGCCTCTCGACGTGCGGATCCTCTATCTTCTCTTCGTCCAGAAGCAGCCGCGAGGCGATCTTTGGATATCGGCGGGCAAACTCCGCTCCCATCTTCCGCAGGAAGACCAGCTCACGTTCGTAATAACCTAAGAGTTCGTCTCGCATTAAGTGATCTTTCCGGCGTTTGAGCTCCGGCAAAATCCGGTCTTCGATCTAAAGTTTCACAGGAAGGCCGACTGACGGACCTACATTTGAAAGTGAATGTCTGGAAAATATGTTTCCGCTCGAAGAAACTTCGACATCTATTCCCGGGTTTCGGCCCGGCGAACTGCTTACTATTTCTCCGCCCTGGGCTACGTAATTGGTGATCTGCGCATTTTGTCCGAATGCCGGAATCGACACCGCACCGATCAGGGGCGCCGGATTTACGGTGTAAGCCCGCAGTCTTGTATAAACCGAACAGTAGGCTGCCAGACCGCCTCCGAGGGAATGGCCGGCAAGGATCAATTGTCCGTGACGGCTCATCTCGATCCCGGTGATCAGAAGAGCCTCCCTGTATTGCGAGGGCGTTCCTCCGATTGCCTGCGCGATGTCAACGGCGACATCTACCAGAGAATCGGTTCCGGCGAAAGCCAGAACGGTCTTCTCGTTGCCGCTGATGACGACGCACTTGAATCCTGACATCCAGTTGCTGACTGCGCGTGAAACGCTCCAGGTACTCCCGTCCGGAAACCTGTAGGAATCCCCGCGTTCCCCGTCGTACGCCACCTCGCAGACGCCTTTTGCTTCTCCAAAAGTAAGAGTGGGCATTATTTACTTTCCTTTGTGTTCCAGTGTGTCAGACTTCCTTAAGTGCGAAGTCACCTGTACCAAGCTCAAGCACGGTATCGAAAACCACGGGTTCCGGTGTTGGCTCAACGTTTAGGAAAGCCTCGACCCGGAACCGGAGTTCCCGGTCCGTTGAACTGACCGGTTCAAGCGTCACGTTCAGGTCTATGAGCCTCGGCTCAAAGTTGCTTATCGCCGTTTCAAGTTGGTCCGTGATCTTCTTAAGATCGTTATGATTTCTTGCGCTTATTCCCGTGAAATCAGGAAGGCCATATGCGACTACGGACTTAGGAACTTCCTCAAGGTCCACGTCGACCTCCACAGGGTAACTGCGGGCGTTCAAGAGCCATTCAAGGTCCCTCTTTACGCTTTGTTTCAACTCGCCAAGGGATGTGGATCTCGACTTCGGGGCCTCGGTCGACACTTTCGGCTCATAATCGGTGAGTCGGTCGAGAAGCGAGGGTGTGATCCGAATCTCCTGATCCTGGCGTTTAGACATTTAGGCTGATAGGAATGCAACGGTCTTTCCCGATGAAGGGAAAGACCGGCGGAAAGTGAAAGTTGAGGCCTGCGTCGTTTTCGGCGGCAGGCCTCGTTTGGAAAAGGCTGTCAGACTTACGCTCCGCTGCCTTCGACCTTCTTGATATCGTATCCGGTCGTGTTCGTAAGCGCGACACTTCCGTCTGCTTTCTGCTGGTAATACTCGTGGGTGATCTTTGTGAAGTTAAACGAGATCTGCTCCATCGGAAGTGCTCCCGAGCCGTTGCTGCCGCCCGTTTGGAAGGACGAGATCACCAAGTCGTTGAACGTTACCTTGTAATAAGTATACGGATTTCCGTCACCGCCCGTCTTTCTGCAGCAAAGTACCGCCTGCGGAATGTGGTTGCCTTTGCAACACGCCAGGAAAAGCTGAGAACTCGCCTTACCATTCTGAACCACAAAATGGAAATCCTGCAGGCTTACCTTACCGGTACCCAAACCGGTTCCTAGGGTTGACGATCCAGAGTTGTTGGCCCCAAACGACCATGATTCGATCTGCATCTGCTTCTCAAATCCCGTCGCTTCCGATTCGCCTTCGATAGTATCGACCTTCAAGTAATAATCAGCGCTTGCCATTGTGTTTCTTGCTCCTTTTTTTCAGTTGTTAATTGCAATGCCGGTTTGCCAGATCAACTTCCTTCAACCGGCGTACATCCCGAAGACGGGGGTCTTACCGCCTTTTGCACAAATGTCGAAAAAGTTCTTAGCGAGTGACGTTCTCCAGGCATTTTCGGCGGCCGCATAGCGGCCGCCGTACCTTGGAAAACGAAGATCGCCGGGGATCAACCGCCTGCTGGTGGCGGAAGGTCTGCAACCAGCCTTAGTGAGACAGAAAGCTCATCAAGCTGGAAGTGCGGTCTCAGGAACGCCACCGCGCGGTATGCGCCCGGCTTGCCCGGAACCTCCGCAACGTCGACTCTGGCCTCGCGAAGCGGATACTTCGCTTTCTGCGCAGCAGGTGCGACGTCGTTCTCAAGGACGTAGCCCGAAATCCACTTGTTGAGGAAACGGGTCGCCTCTTCACGGGACATGAACGAACCGATCTTGTCGCGCATCATTGACTTCAAGTAATGAGCGAACCTGGAGACTGCGAAGATATACTGCAGCTGCGAAGAAAGCCTCGCATTGGCATTCGCCTCATCGGTATCGTACTTCTTGGGTTTGTTGGCTGACTGCGTGGCAAAGAATGCCGCGTAGTCTGTGCCTTTGCAGTGGACAAGCGGCACGAACCCGTTGTCAGAGAATTCCTTCTCGCGACGGTCCGTGATCGCCACTTCAGTTGGGCACTTCATCGCGACCTCGCCTTCGTCGGTTGCGAATGTGTGTGTCGGAAGACCGTCCACAAGTCCTCCACCCTCAACACCGCGGATCGCGACGCACCAGCCGTGCATTGAGAATGCTTCTGTGAGCCTTGTTCCCAACGCATAAGCGGCGTTACTCCACAAGTACTTCTTGTGGTCGGTCCCATCCACGTCTTCCTCGAACATGAAGGTCTCGGTCGGCTTGGTCGCGGCTCCGTATGGTTCGCGGCCAAGCACGTGCGGAAGCGTGAGCCCCACATATCTCGAGTCTTCCGATTCGCGGAAACTTCTCCACTTCATATATTCGGTACGGTCGAAGATCTTCGAAATGTCTCTGACCTCCGTCATCTCCGAAAAAGTATCCCATCCGAACAGATCCGGGGACGCCGCGCTCAAGAAAGGCGCGTGTGCGGCCGCTGCCACCTGCGAAACGCTCTCGAGAAGAGCCATGTCCTGCGGGTGATTACCGAATTCGAAGTCGCCGATCAGCGCGCCGTAAGGGGCTCCGCCGAATGTTCCGTACTCTTCTTCGTAGATCTTCTTGAACATCGTCGACTGGTCAAATTCCAGGGCGCGTTCGAAGTCCTTCAACAGGTCCTTCTTAGTAACCGACATCACTCTGATCTTGAGTTGCGGCCCGGTCAGGCTGTTCTTGATCAAATGATGAAGGCCTCGCCAGGAGCCCTCGAGTTTCTGAAACTCGGCCTGATGCATGATCTCATTCATCTGTGCTGTGACGAGCCGGTCAATTTCCGCCACGCGGGCATTGATCGTCGCATCCATGTTCTTCGTCATCGTCAGTTCGCCGCTCATCGCCTGGCTGACAAATTCAGAGATCATGTCTTTCGCACGTTCTTTCTGGAACTCATCACGCGCCATCCTGCCTTCTGTAAGGATCTGGTCCAACAGACCAACTTCTTGTTCCTCGACTTGGGCTTCTTTTTGTTCCTGTGCTTTTTTAGCCATTAACTAAATCCTCCTTTTGCTTACTCGTCTTTGCCTTCTGCGCCTAAGCCGAGTGCATCGCTCAATTCCTTTTGCTTGCCCTCGTCTGAGATTATGTCTTCGAGAAGGTTCTCGAGTTTCTCGTTACCGTCCATTTTTGATCGCAGGTCTGTAAGTTTCTGCCGGGCTTCGATTAGCCTGCGAAGCGGTTCAACCTGCTGAACAATGTTGTCGGGTTCGAAATCCTCGATATTCTCGAATTTGAGCTCAACGCCCATCTTGCTGCCGTCATCCTGCAGCTTGTTGTCGACGGTATAGGCCAGGCGCGGATTCATTCCGGCCAGGACCTGGTTGAAATTGTCGGCGTCGATCTCGACAAATTTTCTGTTCTTGAGTGCCGGGAGCGGCTCTTCCGGCTTGCCGACAAAGTCGCCCATCACGCCGATCACAAAGGGTAATTCTTTCAATTCGATCGCCCCGCCGACTTCCACGTCGTAGGTGATCTGAACCCTTGGCGGCCGTACGCGGTCAAGCTTGTGTTGCAGACTCTCTTTCTTTGGCATTTACTTGTCTCCTTTGGTTATTGGTTCGGTTTTATTGCTTAATTGATCTTCTTGCCGGTTTCTCATACAGATGTCTGGTCGGTCGGCGGTGGCTCGTCGCCCTCGTTTGTATTGAATCCAAGCGTTTGTCTGATCTGATATAGGATCGTTTCGTCCTTGATAACGTCTTTCAGCCAGTTCTCAAGCGGCATATTGCCCCATTTCACGGCCCGCGAAACAAGATACGACACAGGGCTGTGAGGTTCGGTCTTGCGGAAGAATCCTGCAAGTTCCGATAATCTCCGAAGCGCTTCCGCGCGGCTCTGTATAGGTCCGGTCGTTCCAGTGCCCCCTCCGGCGGAGGTCCCTGTCGCGCCTTCGGCTCCCTCGGCTTCCGCTTCGACCTCGTCAGGCTCTTCCTGTCTTTTTTGTTCAAGGATCTTGTCGGTCTGAGTCTTTATGTCGTCCAGCGCCTTCTTGATCAGCCTCGTTCCCGGAGCCTGATTGACGTCGAACTTCTCTTCGATCGCGAGGTTCAGGGCCTTCAGCGCGCCAAGGCATTCTTCGATGGCAACATTGAGCTCTTCATAGAATGCCCTTTTGGACTGAGCGATGGATACGGTCCATCTGTCCGCAGTCACCTTTCCGAGCCTGACCGCCTCAGCCTCCAGTTTCCGTATCCGTTCGGCGTCTTCAGTCGGCATGGAATCGATATCAGCCGGGATCTCGTATTTCTTTGAGTCGAGATAATCGAAATAGCTGTAACCGTCCGGAGTTATAGGAGCCTTCTGAATGGCAAGCGCACCCTCTGTATCAACCAGGGAGATCGCGTTTGCGCGGCCTTCCATGTCACCTTCGTAGAGCTCCGGATAGATCGTATCCCAGAAGATCTTCTGCAGCCCTGTCAGCATGTAAAGCGCATCGCGAAGCCCCTCAAAGCCGTGCACACTCACCAATGCCTCGGATAATAGGGCGGCAAGCTGCAGGTCCTTGGACTGACCCTCGATAACGGGAACGGCAACGGAAATGACCTTTCCATATTCCGCGACCTTGAGTTCAGTTTGCCACTCGCCCCTCGCCAGATTGTCGTCAGACCGCCGTGCCTCGTTCACCTCGTCATAGACTCCGGAGTAACGAAGGTATTCTCCGGAGGGGTTCTCTCCGGGGATCGGCCGCAGCAGGGCCTCAAGATCGACAACGCGGGGCCTGGAAATGCTGCTTGACAGTTCCGGTATCTGGTACGAAGGAACCGCCGGGGCAGCTTCCTCAGCAGGCGGTGCTTCCGAAGCGGCTTCCGCCGATCCTTCTTCGGCAGTTTCTGCCGCTGCCTCCTGGGGCTCGGCAGCCTCTTCCTGCGGACTCTCGTCGCCGGCCTGCACTTCCGCGCCGTCTTCGGCGGTCTCAGCTTGTTCCATTTGTTCGCTCATTTATCATTCCTCAACGGCTACTATCCTATTGCGGGCCGGTTATTGACCGGCAAAAGGATGCGGGCTCAAAAAGGGACACTTATTCTAATCGAGTTCTTAAACTGCAAGCAAACTTTAGAATAAATCGCCCTGCCGAAGTGTCTTTTGCCTAAAGACTAATCCTCTTTGTGGAAAAATTCAATATCTTTTAGGTCCAGGATCGAACGGTGTTCGCCATCGAACCAAAACATTTTGGTTCCTTCTCCCAAATACAGATCCTCTCCGAGTTCGCGCCAGTCGGTCATTCTCCCAAGTCTGACCTGGTCGTTCTCGCTCTTGGACGAGCCGGAATAAAGCGCGGGAAGGAACATCTCGCCCTTTGTGCCGTTCACCATCGTAACTTCAGTCTGGAGCCAATAGAGATCACGCAGGGATTTTGGCGGGATGAATTCTATTCGCGTCACGTGTTCGAAAGGCAGCCAGGCATAGGATTCCTTGACGATCGCCTCAAAAACACACATCGTCAGATCGTTGTAATCGCGGAAATCACTGACCTTTTGGCCATTCACGCTGCATTCAAAAGCCGGACGCTCTTCTTCGACCTCGTCGAGTACTTTTCGCGCGTCGGCGATATTTCCTTCACGAACGTAGTTGTTAGCGACCAGGAGCTTTTCGACGTACTTTGGCGGCTCAATAAGGCACTCCGGCATCAGTCCGTCTTCAAAGTACTTTATCCGGTCCCGCTCAGCCATGAAGTTTTGCTTGAAGATCTGCGCTCCGATCATGGCATTGACGTCCTGCTGTCCGATTACATCGAGTTGTTTTACCGCCCGCTCCCAGTCACCGGAGAAACAGGACAATTCGAAAAGGAACGTCCTTGCTGTTACGTCCGTCGGCTTGGCCTTCACCGACTCCAGCGCCAACCTGACGGCTTCGTGGAGATTACCTGCATCGAGTTGTGATTTTGCTTCGTTCATAATGTTGACTCCCTTTCTGCTCGCCTCGGCCGGGCGCCTCCAAGAGGATGCGCGGACCGTTACTGCAATATCTTTTCCGGTGCCCTGACGGACTTGAACAGAGACCTGTCAAAGGGGTCGCCGCCCGTAGGTCTGATCTGTATTTTGACCGATTTCCCGCCGCGCGAATATACAAGGTCGTAGCCGGCATCCGACTTCACTTTGGACGACGCAGCGTCAAAGAAGTTGAAGAGACCCCATTCACCCGGGAAGTTGAGGTTCGTATCGCCGGAAGCACCGGGTTCCGGTGAATCGGTCGTCGAAACGGTCGAATTCTGGGAAATGATGTTCAGAGATAAGCCGTTAATGCCAGACTGCGCAGGGAATTTCAGCTTGAACGAGCCAGTTTCCCTTGACGACACCTTCGTACCGTCGATCGTGCCTTCGATTATCGTGTCACCCTCTTTCTCGATGATGAAGTCATACTCGAAGCTCGGTGTCTGGCTGGAACCGAACAGGGCTTTCCTGAGCTTGAAGGCATTGTTCAGATATTCCACGAACTCCGGCGTGAACTTGACCGGACTGTCCGGCTTCACGGTTACCCCTGTTTCGGGATCGCCATCGAAGAAATTCTTCAGCCTGTTGTTGTAGAAAGCGGTCAGCGTACCGTCCTGCGGATTGAGATACTTTGCGACCGCCTTGAGGTCCGTCACAGGCGTAGAGGCGTCAACGAACGGATAGCCCGTTTCAATGCTCTTCGCTTCCGAGATCACGGAATCCTTCCACGTCTTGTCGATCAGCGTCGTAGAATCTCCACCGAACTTGATCCTGACGTTCTGGAGAGGCATCTTGAGAAGCCGGGCGATTTGCTGGGTCGCAGATGTCTGGAATCCTTTTATACGTCCGTCGATCTTGATCTCGATCGACGTAAGCGCCTTGTGAAAACTCCTCGGGCTGTCGTCCTCGTTGGCGAGCTGCTGTTTCATCTCGCGTATCGTCGCTTCGGAAGAGCCTTGCAGTCTTTTCGATATGTCCGCGAGGTCGTTACCGTACAGGTCGATCGGCTGGGGGTCCTTGCTTTCAGGATCACCCATGAAAATGAAAAGCTGATTGAATTGCTTGTCGAGTTCCGTATTGTTCTCAACCTCCTGCGATCCGCCCGCATTATTCCACCAATCGGAGATCCAGGAGAGATCGAACCATCCTTTTGCCACGGGCTTTGCCGCGAGGTCCGTATTCTTCACTACTTCCCTGAGGAAGAGCTTGATCGGCGATTCGGGGCCTGAGAAAGCATCCAGGGCCTCGATCATCGTCTGGTCGTTTCGGTAAGCGGGTACTCTTGTGCCGGCGATCAGTCTTTGCCACGCTGAGGTGTACTTGTTGAAGTATTCGGACTTGAGCTTGGAAAGCTCGTCAGCCTTGATGGCCTCCGCCTTTCCTTCTTCTCCCATCACCCAATCGTCCTGACTGAGGACGCTCGTCGCTTTTTCGAGCCTGGCTTTCATATACCCGCGGTAGCCAGCCGAAGTGAAAGCTCCGGGGATCTTAACGGTACCTTCGATCAATCCCTGGGAATTTCCTCCGAGCAGCGATTCCACGCTGACTTCGCCGACTTCGTTGGTGACTTCAGTGATCTGCCTGTTGAGATATCGTTTGTACGCGGGATACTTCACAAGCCGGGCACGGGCAGACTTGACGATCCCCGGATTCGCGGAAATCCTTGGGAATCCACTGGTGTCTCCGGCGTATTCGCTTTCCCGGTCAACCTGGCCAAAGTAGAACGCCAACTGCGCTTTCGCGAGTGTCTCGTTGCCAGGCGGAAGCTTTGATTCTACAAGCCAGTACTTCTCAAGCGCCTTCTCGATCTTCGAAGGAGCCGAATTGTCCTTCGCCCGGGCTTTATGATCTTCGGTCAGCAGGAGATACGTCTCAAGCAGGTCGTAATTGTCCTCCAGGACCTTTTCTTCCGCCTCTTGCGGCGTACGCTGTTCCCCGGCAACGGCAGGCGGCGCTTTGGAATTGCCGGACGCGAAGGCTGCCAATTCTTTCTCCAGTCGCTGGATGGTCGGCTGGCGGAAACGCCGCTCGATCGCGACGTAATAGATGTTCATCAGCCGTTCCCTGAGAAGAGTATTTCCGGAATAAAGGCCGAACCTCATGTAGAATGGCGGGCCGTTCCGTTCGTAATCGTCCATCCTCGCAAGAATGGCTCTCAGGTCGTTGATCTCATTGATCTCTTTTTGTGTAGCGTCCGCGTCCTTCTTCGTAAGATCGAGGTTCGCGTCGGTCTTGGTGGTTATCAGCACCACCGAAGCCTTGGCAACCGCGTCGTCCATGAACGCCTTGTTTGCGTAAAGCGAATAGGCGGAGAAGGCAAGGAGGATCAGAGTGATAAAGGTCGCTGTAAGAGTCAGAAGCCAGCCGAGCACGGGCGGTTTCTGTCTCTGGTCCTGAAATGTCTTTACCAGGTCCCGGTCTCGGAGTATCACATCGGAAAAAAGCTTCTTCGAAAAATAGGTCGCGCCGACGGTCTGAGGCACTCCCTGCGCGCTTGCCTTTCGGTCACGATTCACCGGTACCGCGGTGAAATAGAATCCCCTGAGGAAAGGACTTTCGCTGAATGGATTCGGTCTGAAAAGCGTTGATACGAATGTCCCGAGCTTTCTTCTGGCCGACGAAAAATGGAGCGGGAAGTTGAATATTCTTAACTGCCTTACCGGCGTGAACGGCGCCGAGAGCCTGATCATCCGCCGCTTCATCAGGGAATCCAGCAATATCTCGAACTCCGAATCGAACTGCGCCTGGGCATTGTCGCTCTTTTCGAGCGGGATGGTAGTACCCCAGACCAGCGATTCACCTTCCTTCTTCGAGGTCGAGAACGAATCCCTGAATCCCTCTATCGCGTCCGCGTGGGTGAACACAAGGTACACCGGGAACCGAGTTTTCAATCGCTTGGTCGCGTCGTCGAGCCTGGTGCGGAGAAGTTTTGCCAGTTCCTCAATGTCGCGTTCGTCCGAGTGGAGGACCTTTTCCGTGTTGACCGTCAGGATAAGCCCGTCAAGCGGCCGGTTCGACCTCTGTTTCTTTATTGTCTCGAGAAGCGAAGACCACTCATCGAAATCGGGCCCTTCAGCCTGGTAGCGTCCCGGTGTATCGATGAACACCGCATCACTTGTCACCCGCCAGTCCACTGTACGGGTCGGCGTGATGTATTTGAGCTCTGCCTGCCTTTGGCTGGGCAGCGCCTGGAAGTTAAGTCCGGAGCCAAGTACAAGCGCGGTCTTTCCGCTGCCCCGATCACCGGCGACCAGATACCACGGAAGCGAATATAAGGCGTTTCCTGATGCCGCAAGGTCTGAGGTCTTGAGGAACTGAACTACCTCGGTTGTTCCCTTTGTGAGTTCTTCCGAAGTCGCCACCGGCTTGACGGCCTTTTCCTGGGCTCCCTCGCCGCCATCGACCTTTGCGGCCGCATCGCTCGCAGGGGCCTCTTTTTCCTTCTTCTTTTCGCCCCGCGTCCTGAGATAATTCGCCACCA
>JAHEEZ010000026.1:0-19602 GCA_024640445.1 Acidobacteriota bacterium
TTGGGGGCCTCGCCCGCGACTTTCGCGCAAGAGGGTAAATACGGCGTCCAGACTAAAGCTTCGCAAGCGGCCCTGAGCCCGCAGGCGGCACTTCAGATGCTCCGGGACGGCAATTCGAGGTTCTTGGCTGGAAAGTCTGACAACAACAAAAACTACCGCAAACAAGTGGCGGCAACGGCCGACGGCCAGTATCCGTTCGCCTCGATCCTAAGTTGTTTGGATTCCAGAGTAGCAGTTGAGGAGATCTTTGACCTGAACAACGGAGATGCATTCAACGGCCGGGTGGCAGGAAATGTAATGTATCCTGACATGCTCGGAAGCTTCGAGTTTGCCACCAAACTAGCCGGTTCAAAGGTGATCGTCGTATTGGGACATACGCAGTGCGGTGCGGTCAAAGGCGCCTGCGACTATGCCGAACTCGGCAATCTAACAGGCCTGCTCGATAAGATCGAACCAGCGGTCGAAATTGTGAGCAAGAACTGGTTGGACGGGATGAAGAACTCGAAAAATGCGAAGTTCGTCGATGCGGTCGGAGAGGCAAATGTTCGTCTCGCACGAGACAGTATTGTGAAAGATAGTCCCGTGATAAAGGAACTGGTCGAAGAAGGGAAAGTGATCATCGTAGGCGCTGTTTATGATCTTGAGACAGGCGCGGTGAGATTTCTGGATAGCTGATTTGGGCTGAAGAGAGGCGCGGTTTTCATATCGGAAACCGCGCCCGTTCTTGAGCAAGAGCAGCGGAGGAAAACTGATTGGAAACTATCGGGGACACATTTGCGGCAGCGTTCCAGTACTACGGGATCGATTGGATGGCGACGGCATGCGGGCTCTTGGGAGTATATCTCCTCGGCAACAGGAACAAGATCGGGTTCGCGCTTTTTATGGTCGCCAGCGCGAGTTGGGTGACCTTCGGTTTTATGACAAACAGTATTGCGGTCATACTTGGGAGTTCCGTCTTCTTCTTGATGCATCTTCGCGGACTTGTTCGCTGGACGAGACAAGGAGCCGACGCTTGAATGGTGGTTTTCCGGGCTGTAGGAAAGGATAAGACAATGTTATTAGAGATAAAAGACTTATATGTCGCGATCGACGGAAAGAAAATACTTAAAGGGCTGAACCTGAACATTGGTAAGGGCGAGGTCCACGCGATAATGGGGCCGAATGGTTCCGGCAAATCGACGTTGGCGAAAGTGCTTGCCGGGCATCCCTCATACGAGGTCGTCAAAGGCGAGATACTTTACGAGGGAAAGAACCTCCTGGACCTTGAACCGGATGAGCGTGCCCGTGAAGGCATCTTCATGGCCTTTCAGTACCCGGTCGAAGTACCCGGGGTTTCGAACTCGCAGTTCCTGAGGCTTGCCTACAACGAGAAGATGAAACACATCGGGGAGGAAGAGCTCGATCCTCTCGAGTTCAACGATCTCCTGAAGGAAAAAGCGAAGATCGTCGAGATGGACCCCTCATTTTTCAAGCGCTCGGTAAACGAAGGGTTCTCCGGCGGGGAAAAGAAACGCAACGAGATCCTGCAGATGGCGGTGCTCGATCCGAAGCTTGCCCTCCTGGATGAAACGGATTCGGGCCTCGACATCGACGCGCTCCGGATAGTCGCGGAAGGCGTAAACCAGCTCAAGAACGACCAGAACGGTATCGTGCTCGTGACTCACTATCAGCGGCTACTGAACTATATTGTCCCTGACTTCGTCCACGTGCTCGCGCACGGCAAGATCGTCAAGGAAGGCGGCAAGGAACTTGCGCTCGAGCTCGAAGAAAAAGGCTACGACTGGGTCAGGGCGGCCGGTCAGTAAGGGGGCGCGCGCCGGATCGTGAAATGGACCAGTTTCTGAGGATCTTTCTTCCTGTCTATTTGCTTCTGTTCTTCGTGGCGGCGCTGGGCGGACGAACATACATCGTCTGGAAGCGGACCGGGATCAATCCATATAAACTTGGCGGCTCTGAAAGCGCGCACGACCTTGTCGGCAGACTATTCAGGCTTATTTCTCTGCTGGTGCTTTTTACGGTAGTCGTCTTTGTGTCTTTTCCTGGTATTTACGCGTATCTGGGTCCGATCTTGTGGCTTGAGAGTGCTTATGTGAGATGGACCGGGGTCGCAATCCTTATCGCGGCGCTTGTTTGGGTTACGGCGGCTCAGGCGCAGATGGGCGCATCGTGGAGGATCGGCATCGACGCCGAGCACGAGACGGAACTGGTAAGGAAAGGGCTATTTTCGATTTCGCGCAATCCCATCTTTTTTGGCATGCGCATGCTGCTTTTCGGCTTGTTTCTAACCATTCCTAATGCGCTGATCCTTTTGGCATTCGGAATGGGTGAAGCGTCCATGCAGCTGCAGGTGAGGCTCGAAGAGGAACACATGTTAAAGCTTCACGGCGAAAGGTTTGAGGAATACCGCCGCACGGTCAGACGGTGGATTTAAGAAACGATGACAAAATTTGATCCGGCAAGCAGAATTCAGGATTACCTGGTATTCGGGGAGTTTGGCGACGTCAATCCTTCGATCACTGATTCATCGACGTACACGTTCACCAGCGCCGAAAAGATGGAGGAACTCTTCGATCACGAGATCGAAGGCTGTTTCCTATACTCCAGGCATTGGAATCCGACGAACAAGTATCTTGCCCAGGCTCTGGCAAGGATGGAGGACTGCGAGTCGGCCCAGGTGGCGGCGTCCGGAATGGCGGCCATCACCTCGACGATCCTTCAGCTTTGCAAGACCGGTGACGAGATAATCTCTTCGCACACGATCTACGGCGGGACGTATGCTTTCTTCAAGAACTTTCTCCCAAGGCTTGGGATCAAGGTCCATTTCGTCGATCTGACGAATCTGGACGAAGCGAAAAAGGTGGTGAGCGGCAGGACGAAGGTCATCTATTGCGAGACGATGAGCAATCCTTTGCTCGAAATAGCGGACATACCTTCGATCAGCGCCTTCGCCAAGGAACACGGGATAAAGGTCGTGGTCGACAACACTTTCAGCCCGATGATCCTTTCGCCGATCAGGCTCGGGGCGGACGTCGTCGTGCACAGCATGACCAAGTTCATCAACGGCACAAGCGATTGCGTCGCAGGCTGCGTGTGCGCGACGGACGAATTCGTTCACGAGCTGACCGACATAACCGAAGGCGCCTCGATGCTCCTCGGAGCGGTGCTCGACAGCACCCGCGCGGCAAGCATCCTGAAGAACCTTCACTCGCTGCATCTGCGGATGAAACAGCACAGCGCGAACGCGGATTTCTTGGCTGAAGGGTTCAGATCGCTTGGACTGAAGGTCCATTATCCGGGCCTTGAGGACCACCCGCAGCACGAACTTCTACGGTCGATGATGAATCCGGGCTACGGTTTCGGAGGGATGCTCGCGCTCGACGTCGGCGACGCCGATACGGCAAATGCACTGATGACGAAGATGCAGGACAGGAAAGTCGGCTACCTCGCGGTCAGCCTGGGCTACTTCAAAACGCTGTTCAGCGCGCCCGGCCACAGCACATCTTCAGAGATACCGGCAGAAGAGCGTCTGGAGATCGGGTTGAGCGAAGGCCTCGTCAGGTTTTCGGTCGGGCTCGACAATGACATGACGCATTCCTACGAGCGGATCAAGGAATGTATGAGAGAACTATCGATAATCAGTTGATAACGAAATGAGCATAAAGGCAGGTAAAGAAACGATTTACAAGGGTGAATTTGAAGAGAGCATCGGGGCGTCCGGGCAGCCGCAGTGGCTGAAGGACGTTCGTGAGCAGGCATTCTCAGATTTCACCTACAAAGGATTTCCGACGGTCCGGGACGAAGAGTGGAAGTACACGAACGTCAGCGAGATCGCGTCGGGCGAATGGCGGCGTGGTGAAGCCGATTCCGAGATTCCGGACCTGTCGTCAGGGATCTTTTCGGAGATCGAGACGGGTAACCGCATAGTCTTCGTGGACGGCGTTTACCGTGCGGACCTGGGCTCCATCTCCAAAGATCTTGACGCAAAGCCATTTACGGCTTGTTATGAAGACCAGACGTTCCGCGAGAAGTTCGCGAAGGTCGTTGATCCGGCTTTGAACGGTTTCACAGCGCTTAATACGGCCTTCACAGGAGAGGGTGTATTCATTAAGGCCGAAAAGAATACGAAGATCGAAGGGCCCATCAACATCGTGTTCGTGGGACGAGGCGAAACGGCCAATTTCCCCAGAGTGCTTTTTGTCGGTGAGACCGGCAGCGAGGCGGAGATCGTCGAGCATTATCTACGCGCCGAGGATTCGTCCTATTTTACCAACTCCGTGGTTGAGATCTCGCTGGCCGACGAAGCGAGGCTCATCCATACGCGCGTTCAAAGAGAAAGCGGGAAAGCTTTTCATATCGTGACCTCGAACGCGAAACTCGGACGCGGAAGCGTTTACGATGCGACGAACGTAAGCCTTGGGGCCAAACTCTCCAGGCACGATCTGGGCTTGGACTTTAGCGCTCCCGGGGCGGAAGCATGGGTTGACGGGCTCTATCTGGTCGATGACAGTCAGCACGCTGACACGCATTCGCGGATCGACCACCGCGTACCGAACTGCACTTCGCACCAGTCATACAAGGGCATCCTCGATGGCAAGTCCCGGGCGGTCTTCAACGGCAAGGTGTTCGTACACAAGAAGGCGACGGGCACGGACGCGTTCCAGTCGAACAAGAACCTTCTGTTGTCGAACGACGCGCGGGTGGACACAAAGCCCCAGCTGGAGATCTTCAACGACGATGTGAAATGCGCTCATGGCGCGACAGTCGGACAGCTGGAAGACGAGGAGCTTTTCTATCTTCTGAGCCGCGGTTTGAACGAGGACCTGGCGCGGAACCTTCTGACGTACGGTTTCGCGGAGGAGATCATCGAGAAGATCAAGGTTCCTTCGGTGAAAAAGGCGCTGGACGAAGCGGTCCTGAATCGACTTCATGCGAGGCTCGACGCGGAGTAAATGAACCGCAGAGGACGCAGAGGACGCAGAGAACGCGGAGGTTTTGGGAATTGTTTCGCGCCATGGTTGACGGAAAGAAACAATTGTTGGTATGCGAGCAAGTTTTGGTTCTTGCCTGATAAATCTCTGCGCCCTCTGCGGTTAACTTCTTATCAGTATGAAGGCAGTAATTGAAATGACATTCGAAGTTGAAAAAGTAAGACACGATTTTCCGGTGTTGTCGCAGACGGTAAACGGGAAACCGCTTCGGTATCTCGACAACGCTGCGTCCGCACAGGTGCCGAACCTGGTCATCGAGCGCGGGTCGGAATACCTTAGAAAAGAGCATTCGAACGTTCACCGTGGAGTGCATTATCTCAGTCAGAAGGCGACATCCGCTTACGAGGCGGCTCGCGAAAAGGTCAGGAAATTCATCAACGCCGGGGAGGCCAAAGAGTGCATTTTCGTTCGCGGATGTACGGAAGGCATCAACCTTGTCGCATCCGGTTACGGGCGGAAGTTCATTAATGAGGGCGACGAGATCCTTGTCTCTCAGATGGAGCATCATTCGAACATCGTTCCATGGCAGATGCTTGCCGAAGAGCGCGGAGCGAAGATCCGTGTGATCCCGATGAACGAGGCGGGCGACCTGATAATTGACGAGTACGTGAACCTCTTGAACGAACGCACGAAGATGGTTGCCGTCTCGCATGTCTCAAACGCTTTGGGGACCATTAATCCGGTGAAGGAAATGATCGAAACGGCGCACAAGTTCGGGATTCCCGTGTGCGTCGACGGTGCGCAGGCGGTGCCGCACATGCGCGTTGACGTCCGCGATCTCGACGCCGATTTTTTTGCCTTCTCCGGCCACAAGATGTTTGGTCCGACGGGCAGCGGGGTTATCTACGGGAAGAAGGAATGGCTTGAGAAGATGCTGCCTTACCAGGGCGGAGGCTCGATGATCCGGACAGTGTCGTTCGAAAAGACGACATACGCGGGATTGCCCGAGAAGTTCGAAGCCGGTACGCCTGCGATCGCTTCACAGATCGGGCTTGGAGCCGCTATCGATTATCTGAACTCCATCGACCTTGACGCGGCATTCGCCTACGAGCACGAACTGCTAGAGTACGCAACCGAAAGGCTTGGCGCGATCGAAGGTGTAAGGATAATCGGGACCGCGAAGAACAAGGCATCGGTTGTTTCGTTTACGGTCAAGGACATACATCCGCACGACATCGGAACGATTCTCGACCAGGACGGCATAGCGATACGCGCCGGTCATCATTGCGCTCAGCCCGTGATGCAGTTTTACGACGTGCCGGCTACGGCGCGTGCGAGTCTGGCGTTCTACAATACGAAAGCAGACGTCGACGCATTGGCGGACGCCGTCACGAAAGTGATCGCGGTGTTTGCTTAGGCGGGAAGGATCGGAGAATTGCTGATGGTATCGAAGACACTCTTAACACTCGCTTTTCTGGCAATCGCGATCATTTTTACTGCGTGCGGCTCAGGCGGGGGCTCTGAAACAGCGGTTTCGAACACGTCGCCCACGGCATTGTCACCTGTCGAGACTCCCAAGCCTGAAGGCCCGAAACCGGACAAGGTCACTTTTGAATCCGAAGGCGGGGCGATGATCGTCGGTTCATTTTACAAACCCGCGAAAGCAGGTTCGCCCGGAGTGCTTCTCCTTCATCAATGGCAAAGCGACAGGCAGTCGTGGAATGAATTCGCGGCCGACCTTCAGAAGAAGGGGTATAGCGTGCTGGCGATCGACGGTCGGGGTTTCGGCGAATCGGTAAAGGACAAAGCGGGAAAGGAGATCTCTCCTGAGCGGACCGACGAGGCAGTCAACAAGATGCTTTCGGACGTAAACAACGCGTTCGAGTTCCTTGCAAAGCAGGAGAACATTGATCCGAAGAGGATTGGCATCATCGGCGCCTCCTACGGAAGCAGCCTTGCGATCATCTTCGCGGGAGCCAACGATAAGGTCAAAGCGGTTGGCCTTCTTTCGCCGGGCGTGAACTACTTCGGCAACATGCAGACCATGCCCGCCGTTGAGAGCTACGGAGATCGCCCGCTTATGCTAGTCGCCGCGAAGGACGACCCGGAATCCGCGGCGGCGGTCGATAAACTCTCCGATGCAAGGAAGGAAAAGAATGGCCTGAATCTGAGGGTTTATGAGATTGGCGGACACGGCACAAATATCTTTGGTGCAAAGCCCGGATTGAAGAAGGATCTCGAAACCTTCCTCGAGGGGAACCTGAAATAGATGAAAAAAGTAAACCTTGCAGAAAATCTGGCGACGATCGACGAACATTGGCGGCCAAACGTGCTTGCCGAACTAAACGGCCAGGAGGTAAAGGTAGTTAAGTTCAAAGGCTCATTTCCGTGGCATTACCACGAGAACGAGGACGAAATGTTCCTCGCGTTGAAGGGGTCGTTCAAGATCGAGTTTCGTGATCGCACGGTTGAGCTGAATGAAGGCGAATTCGTCGTTGTCCCCAGAGGCGTAGAACACAGGCCGGTCGCGGACGAAGAAGTCGAGGTGATGCTGTTCGAACCGGTGGGTGTGAAGAACACCGGGAACGTGGACGATGAGATCTACACGGCACCATCAGAGAGTTAACCATAGACAACACAGAGGACAGGGAGAATTAAGGAGTCGTTGTGAAGCCAATTCGATACTCCGTGATAATTTTATTGTTCGTGGAAGAATGGGAAGTACGATCAGAAGGCTTAAAGAGGAACGTGGGTTTTGAAAAAGGGTAGTTAACGAGGAGGATTCGGTAAGTATGAAAAAGGTTCACATTGTCATCCAGTCGCTGATATTCAGCGGTCTTTTCATTTTTCTGGTTTCGGCGGTCCAGGCCGGACCTGTAACGCGGAACGCTTCGGACGAAGATGTTGTGAAGAAGCTCTCGGCAGTGTCCTGGCGATGGAGTTCGTTCGTCAGTCCCGACAAGTCGGTGACGGTCGAAAAACCGGAAAGCTACGAACTCACTTTTGGAAAAGACGGGACCCTGCAGATCGTCGCAGACTGCAACCGGGCCGTCGCCAAGTACGTGTTGGAAGGCAAGAGCCTAAGCATCACGGTAGGACCGATGACGCTTGCGGCGTGTGCGGGAGAATCCCGGAGCGAACAGTTTGTAGGGCTTTTGGGCAAGGCGAAGCAATTCTCCATAAGTGGAAACTTTTTTGTCATCGCCCTGACGGATGGTACGGCGCTCGCTTTTTCAGGACCTACGGTAGCCGATATTTGCGGCGAAAAGGCTCTCAGACCTAATACGATCGAAGACACACTGGATCCCGGGATAAGTGCCAATCTGGACAAGAGACTGGTCAGTTTCATTACGGCGCCCGCCGGTCCGTCACCGGGTGCGTCGATGCTGATAATTACGCCTAAAGGACGTTATTTCAAAGCCGCGGGAGTCTCCAGTCTTTCCAGTTGTGCGCTCTTGGGAGCGGATTCGCCTTATCAGATCGGGAGCAACACCAAGATGATGACCTCCGCGATCATTTACCAGCTTCAGGAAGAAGGACGTTTGACGACAAGCGACCTCCTCAGCAAATGGCTGCCAAATGAGGCGGCAAAGCTTCCCGACGGCGACAAGATCACGCTCGAAATGATGCTGACCCACACAACCGGCCTGCCTGACTATTTCGAGGTGGAAACGGGCGCCGGCAAAATCTCTTCCGGAATAAGCGATGAGAAGTGGCTGAAGCGCGGATTCACGCCGTCTGAAATAGTTGACCTTGTTGCTAAATACGGAAAACAAGATTTCAAGCCAGGCGAAGCGGGCAAATGGCGCTACAGCAATACCGGCTTCATTCTGCTGGGGATGATCATCGAGAAAGTGACGGGCAAGTCTTATGAAAAGAACCTCAAGAATCGGATCCTTAAGCCGCTGAAGATGAAAAAGACCTATCTGCAGAAGGGCGGGCCGAAGGCTGGGGCTTTGCCTGAGGCGTACTACGAGCCGCCGTTCACATTCCGGACCGATGGGTGGGATGCCAGCCAGGGCTGGGCCGCGGGAGCGGTCGTATCGAACCCGGAGGAATTCGCGGTCTTTCTTAAAGCACTGTTCACCGGAAAACTGTTCAAGAAGGCGTCTACCTTGAAACTGATGAGCACCATACTGGACGCTGGAAAGAATGCCCTGGGCGAAGGAATCTCTTACGGCCACGGGATGACAAACAACCGTGGGATTCTTGGGCACGGAGGCGAGACTCTCGGATTCCAGAGTGACGGCGGCTATATCCCGGAAAAGGACGTCACAATCGTGATCTGGGGCAACAGCGGGACGAACGGCACGAACAGGCTGGTGGTTCCCGTGATCCTCGCGATCGCGACCGCTGAAGTAAAGTAAATCAGCATTGTTAGGAAAGAAAGCAAACTGCAGAGAGCGCGGAGAGCGCAGAGCACGCAGAGATCGTTTTGGGAATGGACAAGGTACTCCCCTAACTCTCTGCGATCTCTGCGTACTCTGTGGTTAATTATCCAAGAGACAAATGTCAGAACTTAGCGACCTATACCAGGAAGTGATCCTGGACCACAACAAGAATCCGCGGAACTTCCGCGAGATCGAGAACGCCGACAAGCACGCGGACGGCAACAATCCGCTTTGCGGCGACCAGCTGAAGGTCTTTCTTTCAATGGAAGGCGATACTGTGAAGGACGTGTCTTTTCTCGGTTCGGGATGCGCGATATCAAAGGCATCCGCTTCGATGATGACCCAGGCCGTCAAAGGGAAGACCCGCAAAGAAGCTGAAACATTGTTTGACGAGTTTCACAGGATGGTCCTGGGCGAGCTCGATCCCGAGTCCGAAGACACTCACCTGGGAAAGCTTAAGATATTCGCGGGTGTCCTGGAGTTTCCGGCGCGCGTCAAATGCGCTTCGCTCAGCTGGCATACGATGCACGCGGCGCTGGAAGGAGAGGAAGAGATCTCGACCGAATAACGGAGAACATCTGTGTCCAGGATCGGCTCGGAACCGTATGAACGACATCAAGACCAGGGACGACATCGAGCTCTTACTGAACGAGTTCTACGGGACTGCGCTCAACGACGAACTGATCGGCGATCACTTCGTGGACCTCGACCTTGTGAACCATTTACCGGTCATTACTGACTTCTGGGACAAGATCCTCTTCGGAAGGCCGATCTATTTTGGAAATCCGCTCGCTATCCACAAACTTCTGAGCGACAAGAATCCGATCACCCTTGAGCATTTCCGCCGCTGGGTCAGCATTTTCGAATCTACCATCGACAGGCTGTTTGAAGGCGAGATGGCCGAAAATGCCAAGCTCCGCGCGAAAATGATCGCGCACAGTCTGAACGAGAGGCTGTCAGGTGTCGATCCTTCGATCTTTATTCAGATAGACAAGGGTTGAACCGCCGCGCGTTTGAAAATAAGCGGCTTTCCAAATACCCTAATCACGACGTTTTAGAGATCTTCCGTACTTCAGACATCTCTTGTCCTCACTTTCGGCAAAAACAAGTGCAAATAAAGAAAATAGAACTCACCGAGATAGACCTCCCCCTTGTACATTTCTTCGAGACAAGTTTTGGGCGCACAACCGATCGCCGGATAATCCTTGTCCGGGTCGAGGGCGAAGACGGTTCAGAGGGTTGGGGCGAGTGTACGTGCGGTGAAGGACCTGATTACTCTGAAGAATGGACGGATTCGTGCTGGGTCACTTTGGAGAAGATACTGGCTCCGATGCTGATCGGAAGGGAACTCGGCTCTGCCGCGGACGCGTGGCACGAAATGGAAAGAGTCCGCGGGAACCGTATGTCCAAGGCGGCGATTGAGACGGCTGTCTGGGACCTTGAAGCGAAAATGCTAGGCGTGCCGCTTTGGAAGCACCTTGGCGGAACGAAAGAAAAGATTGCGTGCGGAGTTTCGATCGGGATACAGGATTCGGTCGAGCAGCTGTTTGAGAAGATCAGCACGGAACTTGAATCAGGATACCGCCGGATCAAGATCAAGATCGCGCCCGGATGGGACGTTAACGTCATTCGGCGCGTGCGTGAGAAGTTTGGTGACATTCCGCTTATGGGGGATGCGAATTCCGCCTACACGCTCGCCGATACAGACCTGTTCAGGCTGATGGACGAGTTCGAACTGATGATGTTCGAACAGCCGCTTTCTAACGACGACATCATCGACCACGCAAAACTTCAAAGAGAGATCAGAACCCCGATCTGCCTCGATGAATCGATCCATTCGCCGGAAGACGCGCGCAAGGCGATCGAGCTGAAATCCTGTGGCATCGTGAACGTAAAGCTCGGCCGCGTCGGAGGCCATCTTCAGGCAGCGGCGATCGAAAGGACGTGCCGCGAGGCGGGAATACCTGTTTGGTGCGGCGGAATGCTTGAAGCCGGGATCGGCAGGGCGCACAACATCGCGATGTCGACGCTTGAAGGCTTCTCGTTCCCCGGCGACGTGTCGGCGAGCAAGCGCTATTGGCACGAGGACATCATCGAGCCGGAGGTCGAGGTTTCTGCGGACGGGTTCATCAGTCCTCCTGACGCGCCGGGCATTGGGTTCGAAGTGCGAAGGGACCGGATCGAGGGCCTCACGGCGCGGACGACATCTATCCATTGACGAATGGTCATTGACCAGGGAACAAAGGAACTGGACACAGATGAACACGGATGGAGAACGATGATCTTTGGGTGTTGAACAAGCACCCTTCCAAAAATCCGTGTAGATCTGTGTAAATCTGCGGCTAAACTTTCTTTGTTCCCGTCGCTACCGCTCCGGGTACTGATCACGATTCACGATTTACTATTCACGATTCACGATTCATTATTCACGAAGCTATGACGACAGAACCAAACAAGATCATCTTCTCGATGGTCAAAGTGAGCAAGTTTTACGACAAGAAGCCTGTTCTCAAAGACATATACCTTTCATTCTTCTACGGCGCGAAGATCGGTGTTCTCGGCCTGAACGGGTCCGGAAAATCCTCGCTTCTTAAGATCATCGCCGGTGTCGATAAGGAGATAAACGGCGAGGTCGTCTTCTCCGAAGGCTACACCGTCGGATATCTCGAACAGGAACCGCAGCTCGACGATTCGAAAACCGTCAGAGCGGTTGTCGAGGAAGGCGTCCAGGAAACCGTCGACCTGCTCGCCGAATTCAACGAGATAAGTATGAAGTTCGGCGAAGAGATGACCGGCGACGAGATGGACGCCCTGCTCGCGAGACAGGGCGAGGTACAGGACAAACTGGACGCCTCGGACGCGTGGGACCTGGACAGCCGTCTCGACATGGCGATGGACGCATTGCGATGCCCGCCGGGCGACACTCCTGTGAAGAATCTGTCCGGAGGCGAGAAGCGCCGCGTAGCGCTTTGCCGCCTCCTCTTGAAGAAACCGGACATTCTGCTCCTCGACGAACCGACGAACCACCTCGACGCCGAAACCGTAGGCTGGCTTGAACAGCATCTTCAGAAATATGAAGGCACTGTGATCGCCGTGACCCACGACCGCTATTTCCTCGACAACGTCGCCGGCTGGATTCTCGAGCTGGACCGCGGCGAAGGCATTCCCTGGAAAGGAAATTATTCCTCCTGGCTCGATCAAAAACAGAAACGGCTGGCGAACGAAGAGAAGTCCGAAAAGAAACGCCAGAAAACACTTGAGCGCGAGCTGGAGTGGATCCGTATGACGCCGAAAGGGCGTCACGCGAAGTCAAAAGCAAGGATCAATCACTACGAAGACCTTTTGAAACAGGACGTTGAGAAGCGATCGGAAGATCTTGAGATCTTCATCCCGCCCGGTGAAAGGCTGGGAGATATCGTGATCGAGGCGAACGGGGTCTCGAAAGGCTATGGCGACAGGCTGCTTTTCGAAGACCTCAGTTTCAGCCTGCCTCCCGGCGGGATCGTCGGTGTGATCGGTCCGAACGGCGCCGGCAAGACGACTTTGTTCCGGATGATAACCGGCCAGGAAGAACCCGACGATGGCTCCTTCCGCGTCGGTGAAACGGTTAAACTCGGTTATGTCGACCAGTCGAGAGATTCGCTTGCCGCGGACAAGTCCATTTGGGAAGAGATCGCCGAGGGAGCCGACATAGTGAGGCTCGGAAACCGCGAGGTGAATTCGCGGGCTTACGTCGCCAGGTTCAATTTTTCCGGAAGCGATCAGCAAAAACGTGTCGGTTCGCTTTCGGGCGGAGAAAGAAACCGTGTACACCTTGCGAAGATCCTGAAAAGTGGTGCGAATGTCCTTTTGCTCGACGAGCCGACGAACGATCTGGACGTGAACACAATGCGCGCGCTTGAAGAGGCATTGGAGAATTTCGGCGGCTGCGCTGTGGTGATCAGCCACGACCGTTGGTTCCTTGACCGCATCGCGACGCACATACTCGCCTTCGAAGGAAATTCGAGTGTGGTATATTTTGACGGAAACTTCTCCCAGTACGAGGAGGACCGAAAGGCCCGGCTCGGACACGAGGCAGACCAGCCTCACAGGATCAAATACCGCAGCCTCACAAGAGACTAACCGCTCGATCGTCGGATACGCCGGCCTGAACACTTGAAGGCAGGTTCATGTTCGAACTGAAAGAGAATGAGGAAACACATCTACAGCAGGACAGCCGGCTTGAAGTGGGGTTTTCTCGTCGTCTGTGCGCTGGCACTTTCCGCCTGCGGGATCGGCGACGCGGAAAACGCGAACCAGACTCCGGTCACCGTCCCGAAGCAAAGCGCGCTGCCGCCCGCCCCTACCCCCGTTGCCGAACTCGAGCTCGTTGACAAAAGAAACAGCAAAACCGATTCCGAGATCGGGAAGTTTGATTTCAGGAATTTCACGTACCCGCTGCCGAGAGGTTGGCAGGACGCGGACGCCGGAGAACTGACGCTCGTTGACGGTAAACGCCGAACGACCGAAGAGAAGATCGGGATGGAGTACCTTTCGACAAAGTACTTCGACGCGACTGGTGATGAAAGTGACGAGGCGTTTGTAATACTAAAGATCGGAACCGCAGGTTCGGCGATCCCGCACATCGTTTATGTCTTCAGCTGGAATGAAGGCAAGCCCGAGCTGATCTGGTACTTTCGCACCGGCGACCGTGCTGACGGCGGCCTGAAGAATATATATCCCGAGGACGGGGATGTAGTGGTTGAGTTGTTCGGCAAGGACCGCTACATATTCGGGGAAATGGAAACCTTAAAGATCACGGGCGACGAGGTTCAGCTTTGCTGCCCGACGCACTTCACGAAGACAAAATACAGATGGACAAATGGGTCGTTCCGTATGGATGGCGACCGTCTGACCTATCCTGTCAACGATCAGAAAGGGGATCCGGTTGTGAATATGGGTGAACAGATCGAAAAGGAGGCAAGTGAATCACGGAAGTAGCGGATTGCTCCTTTTGAGCCTCTATTTGCTTCTTGCGGTGTATCTGATGCCGCTCTATCCGAATGCCGCTCCAGAACAAGACCTCATCAACTGGGCCTCGACGACCTCGCTGGTCGAACGGACTACCTTCGATATCTCAAAAGCCGAAAAGATAACCGGACGCAAATTTGAATCGGTCAAACGCGACGGAAAGGCAGTGTATCCGCTTTCACCTCCCGGCCTTGCGATCGTCTCAGCTCCGATCTATGCGCTGGCCAGGATCTTTCTGGGCGAAGCCGACGCGGGAAATCTCCAAACTGGCTGGTTCATACTTCGATTCGTAATTTCTTCGCTCCCGGTCCTGATGCTGGGTTTTTGGCTCTACAGCAGCGAGGCGGACGCGTTCTCGCTCGGCGCATTGCTTTTTGCAACGCCGCTTCTACCGGTCAGTCTTCTCTATTCATCGGACGTTTTCGTAGCGGTGCTTGTGTATCTCGCGTTTCGCGTGATCTTCGATTTTGAAAGGATCTTTCCGGGCAGATGCTTCACCGCAGGGGTCTTTTTGGGCTTTTGCCTGCTATGCGATCTAAGGACTGCGATTCCGATCACCGTGTTCTTCCTGGGTCTCTTGTTTTCGGGACGAAGGGACCTCGGTCGCAGGCTGATGTTCTACCTGTCCGGAGTACTTCCGTTCGCGGCGGTGTTGGCGTTCTATTCATGGTCCGCCCTGGGATCGTTCACGGCGCTGCTCCCTTCCGGGATACCCCTGCCATCTTTCTATTCGGTATACGAGGCGTGGTTCAGCCCTGCGCGAGGCATCTTCGCTTACGCTCCGCTTCTTGTTTTCTCCCTATTCGCGGTCTTTACCTCAAAGGCCAATGCGGGCCTGCGAACCGGGGTCAAGTATCTCTTGATCGTTTCGGGCCTTGCATTCGCGGTCTTTCAGGTTCCCAAGTCGGGCGGTTTTGCGATTGCCGCTTCAGGCCTGGTATTTCTTATGCCGGTGTTCCTCGACCCTCTCTTTGACGGCGAAGCGGATGAATACTCGGGTTTATGGCGTGGGTTCTTCTTCACGGCATCTCTGCTCATGTGCGCGCTGCCTTTGCTAACCTTTCCATTCACTCCGACGGGACTCTCCTACCCGCACAACTCTTTCTGGGAACCGATGATCGTTGCGCACGGATTCTATCCGGCGACCATTTTGGGATGGTTCGGCATCGGTGGTCCCTGGGTGCTCGCCTTTCCTGCGGCGGTTCTGCTGCTGGTACTGTTCGCAGCGTTCCGCACCGCTCGTTACCCCGCATATTTTGCAGGCGGCGTCCTCGCCGGCCTCCTGCTGATAGGAAACTACGTGTTCTTCACGGATCTGGAGCCTAAGAAAGCGGACCCGTTCATAGAAGAGACAATTTCTTCGACTCTGAACCGGACAAGAGATTAACCGCAGAGACGCAGAGAGCGCGGAGGTTTATTGGGCCGGAGAAATTCGGACTCTACCTAATACCCTCCGCGCCTTTGTGTCTCCGCGGTTAGTATCCTATACTTTGTAATACAAAGTACTTGACAGAACGTATTACTTTATCTATCCTCAGACTAATGAAAAGCGCCCAACCGAAACGATCGATCCACGACGCACCGCCGAGCCTTCAGGGCCGGGCGGTTGAGAACCTGGAATTCATACGGAACGCTATGCAGCGTTCGACGGAATTTACCGCTGTGCCCGGTTATGGCGGAATGCTGATGGGTACGACCGCCATCGGCGCGGCGGTGATCGCCCAGACCCAGACCAACGGCCGTTTATGGCTGATAACCTGGCTCACAGAAGCCGGACTCGCGTTTCTGATCGGCCTTCTTGCGATGTGGCAGAAGTCGAAAGCCGCTGAGACCTCGCTCACATCTCTTCCGGGCCGAAAGTTCGCTATGGGCTTCGTGCCCCCGATCCTGGCGGGCGTGATCATCACGGGAATGCTCGGTTTCCGCGGCTTTTTCGATCTGCTTCCCGCGGTCTGGCTCACCCTTTATGGCGCCGCCGTGGTGACCGGCGGCTCCTTTTCCGTGAAGCCGGTGCCGACGATGGGATGGATATTCATCGCTGCCGGCGCGGCCGCAGCATTTGCGCCCGCGGCATACGGGAACCTGTTGATGGGAGCGTGCTTCGGGGTTGCGCACATCGTGTTCGGGTTCGTGATCGCTCGAAACTACGGCGGATAAAGGTTGAAAGGAAAGAAAGACATGAAAAGGGCTCTCGCGGAGAAAGAAAGTGGTTCGGGAACCGATCAGAAGCTGAAAGCGGTTTCCGCCGGCCAGGCTGCCGGGCAGGTTTCGAACGAGCTTGACAAGGTAATACACGAGCGTATGCGGCTCGGGATCGTCAGCGCGCTGGCCGCGAACGAGAAACTTTCCTTCAGCGATCTGAAGACGCTTCTGAACGCTTCTGACGGTAATGTAAGCGCTCACGCGCGAAAGCTTGAGGACGCGGGCTACATAGTTTGCGAAAAGTCTTTCAGCGGTCGAATGCCTCTTACCGAATACAGCATCACCGACCAGGGCAGGGCCGCCCTTCAGAAATATCTCGACCATATGGAAGCGCTGATCAGCGCGGTAAGGGACGTTCAGTCGTAAAGATAAGTAAACAATAAAGATATGGGAGTTCTATTCTTGCTTCTCACGATCGTCGCCTGCTTCATCTGTGTGATCGGTCTCGCCGCCGCCGCCATTTCGGGACGGACCCGAGTCGTGAAGATGTTACTTGCCGCCGCATTGGTTTGGCTGATCGCCTACCTCGCGCTTTTGTTAGGAACCTCGCTCAGCAGTTCCGAAAAAGTGGTTCCGATCGGTGAAGCAAAGGCCTTTTGCGGGTTCTACCTAGATTGCCACCTTCACGTGGCGGTGAAAGAGACCGCAAAGACCGGACAGATCGGTGACGTAAAGGCGGAAGGCGAATTCTTTGTGGTTACGCTCAGATTCTTCAATGACGCCCGCAGGGCGAAGATCTCGTTCCACAATGTGCGGGTGGCGATATTAGGTCCGGACGGGGCCGTGTACGAACGAAACGAGGCAGCGGAGTCTGAACTGGGAGAACCTGGAAGAAGACCCTTCTACATACCAATCCAACCGGAAGGGAGCTTTGAACGCGCGGTCGTTTTCGATGTCCCAGGAAACTTTGGATCCGGAAAACTGGCGGTAACGGAAGGCGGCCTTGTGGACAATCTTGTTGAGGCACTTCTGATCGGCGATGAGGACAGCCTCTTTCATGCTCCCACTTACCTTGAAGTGCCGTCTGCAGATCGATCAGGGTCGATCTCCGAACGGACAGGCAATACAGATGACAGATAAATACGACGCAGTGATCATCGGGGCCGGACTCGCCGGTCTGCATTGCGCGAGACTCCTCGCCGCTGGCGGCGCCTCCGTGCTGCTCGCGGACAGAAAGGAGGATCTCGGAACCGGAGTGCACACGACGGGTATTTTTGTCCGAAAGACATTCGAGGACTTTGATTTTCCTCCTGGAAGCCTCGGCAAACCGGTCAGCCGTGTTTCCCTCTATTCACCGTCTCTTCGCAGGCTCGATCTCGAAAGCGGAATCCCCGAATTCCGCATTGGAAGAATGGGCGCGCTTTACAACTCGATCCTGGACGAATGCGTCGATCTCGGCGTCGAGTTCCTTGGGTCAACTCGTTTCCTGGGTTCCCGTCCCGATCCGAAAGTGAAAGGAGGCAGCATCGTCCGCCTCGAAAGCGGAGGCTCAAAAATACAAGTTCAGACAAGGGTTCTCGTCGGCGCGGATGGAGCCGGCTCGGCGGTCGCACGGGACCTGGACCTTGATCGCAACAAGGAATGGATCGTCGGATACGAAGAGGTTCTGAAACGTAAGGATGGAGGAGGAGAGCCCGTTTTGCATTGCTTCCTGGATGCCGATCTCGCTCCGGGCTACATCGCCTGGATCGCGGATGATGGAGAGGAATGCCACATAGGCGTCGGAGGTTATCCCGACCGGTTCGATCCCAGGAAGGCGCTGGAAGAATTCAAGGACACAGTTGCGCCGCTTGTCCTCGAGACGAAAGGACTTGAGACGATCGAAACAAGGGGCGGAAGGATCCCGGTCGGAGGAGTGCTGAAGAACATATCAAATCGACGGGGAATCCTGATCGGCGACGCGGCGGGCGCGGTGTCACCATTGACCGCAGGTGGTCTCGATCCGTGTCTTCGGCTTTCCGGATACGCCTCGGAAGCGGTCCTGGCGAGGCTCAGGTCCGGGAATCCTGGCTTCCTGGTCAACTATTCCGGCGAAATGTTCAGGTCAAGGTTTCTCCCAAGGATCCTGATGAGGTCCTTGATGCGGGCGATGAGATACCAGACGCAGCTGGAATTCCTCTTCGGCACGCTGGCTTCCTCGCCGGGCAGATGGCTCGCCGAAAAGATCTTCTTCCGGCGCGCCTCGTTCCCGGAAATTGGCAAATCGCATCCGGTTCGGAGGATCGCTCTGAATGAACTGCGGCGCCCATAAATGGACCGAAACACATTAGTAATTCGCCGCTACAATTGATTGGAGACAAGTCATCGAGAGGAGAATGTTCAATGGGCAAAGAAAGCCGGACAGGTATTGAGATCGCGATCGTCGCGTTGATATTGGGCATCGCAGGCGATTCGCTATTGCGTTCGACGCCGTGGGGTCTGAACGTCTTGTTTGCCGCGGTGTTGTATGTTGCCGCGGTGTCTGGACTCAAATACCGTGCGTCCGGAAGCCTTCCTTCGCCGCGCGCCTTCTGCCTTTTTGGGGGCCTGCTCTTTTTCGCTTCGATGTTCGCCGTACGGGACGCAGATTTCCTTCTCTTCCTTGATCTTGTGGCAGGCGCGCTGATCGTCACGCTTTTGTTCATGCCGTCGATCAGGCTGGCTATCACAGGGTCCGGGGTCGTGCACTACGCACTTTCAGGGATCGCCGCCGGTTTCTGGTCGCTCATCTTGCCGTTCGTGCTGCTCGCACAGGACATCCGCTGGAAGCACCTCGCATCGGGCGGAAGATCAAAGCGGATCCTTCTCGTCGTGCGAGGCCTTCTGATCGCGACTCCGCTTGTCCTTGTCTTCGGAGCGTTGTTCATGGCCGCCGACGCGGCGTTCGAGGGCCTCGTGGAAAACACGTTCCGGGTTGTTCCAGAGGAACTATTCCTGCATGCCTTCTTCATCGCATTGTTCGCATGGCCCGCCGCCGGTTATTTGCGTGCGGTCACGCTTGGAATTTCTCCAATCGCGCACCCCCCGGAAGAACCTGAATCCGGGATTGAGACCCGAGATTTCAACGTTGGCGGAGTCGGGAGTGTGACCGA
>JAHEEZ010000026.1:19702-22079 GCA_024640445.1 Acidobacteriota bacterium
CTATGCGCAGCGCGGTTTTGGCGAGCTTGTCTTTGCGTCAATGCTCTTGTTGCCGATCCTCATGGCGCTGCACTGGCTGCTTCGCAAGGAAGATTCCTTCGCAGAGAAACTCTTCAGAGTACTCGCCGCGGTCCAGGTCGGCCTACTTTTTGTCATAATGCTTTCGGCGTTTCAAAGGCTCTTCCTCCTCACCGGCGACCTCGGGTACGGTATGACGGCTGCCAGATTCTACCCGATGGCGTTTATGGTCTGGCTTGCGATCGTGTTCGTTATCTTCGGATTCACGGTACTCAGGGGCGAGCGTGGCAGGTTTGCATGGCACGCCGCCGTATCGGCTCTTCTGACGATCGCCGCGCTGAATTTCATAAGTCCGGATGATTACATAGTCCGGACAAATCTGGCGCTGATGCGCGAGGGAAGAGACTTCGACGCGGCGTACAACTCAAAGCTCAGCGCTGATGCCGTGCCGGCATTGATGGCATCGTTCCCTGAGTTCAACGACGCTCAAAAGAACGAGGTGCTTGGGAATCTGGCGCGAAGGGAATGCCTCAGAGGCGGCCCGAAAGACATCAGAACCTGGAACCTTTCTCGCGCAGAGGCCCGGACCTTCGGTGAGATCAGTAAAGTGGTCACGGAACGCGGATGCGAGCGATTCAGAGCGCCGATCCTCGGAGAATACGGGCGCCGCGAAGCAGGGCGCAAATGATACAATTCCCGGGCCGGGTCTTCGTCGGCGCCACGAGATCGGGCTAAGCTATCCTCCAAAATGCACGAACGAGACCTCATCAAGGATTTTCTTTCCTATCTTTCCGCCGAGCGCGGTCTTTCGCGCAACACGCTTGAATCGTACGGCCGGGACCTGGCGAAGCTGCGGGATTTCGCGGATCTCGAAGGACTTGCGGTCGAGGAACTTTCGCGGCCGGAGATACGAGAGTTTGTTGCCACGCTTTCGCGCGCGGGACTCTCGGCGAATTCCATCAACCGGATCATTAGTGCGGTACGTGGATTCTATAAGTTTCTGCTTCTGGACGGATTCGCGAAAAAGAACCCTGCCGAGGATATCGACACACCCGGAAAAGGTTTCTACCTGCCGAATTTTCTTTCAGAGGCGGACCTGGAACTGCTTCTCGCCGTGCCCGACACTTCGCAGGAGACGGGACTTCGTGACAGGGCCATCCTCGAACTGATGTACGCTTCGGGGCTTCGTGTTTCGGAAGCTGCAAGTCTTGGAGTTCACGACGTGGATTTGAATTCGGGAATCGTGACCTGTATCGGTAAAGGCAATAAGGAGAGGAAGATACCTATCGGCAGGTCGGCCGCTTCGTGGCTCGGAAAATATCTTTCGGTCCGGAAGAAGAAAGAAGGGGCGGACCCGGAACGGATGTTTGTGTCGGCGGGCGGAAGACCGATCACAAGGCAGACGATCTTTCTGCTTGTAAAGGAGCATTCGGAAAAGGCCGGCCTTGAAGGCGTATCGCCGCACACGCTGCGGCATTCATTTGCCACGCATCTGCTCCAGCACGGCGCTGATTCACGTTCTGTCCAGGCAATGCTGGGTCACGCTGACATTTCGACAACGCAGATATATACTCACATCACCGATAATCACCTGAAAAAGGCCTATCGAAAGTTCCACCCCCGTTCAGGAGCGAATGCGCCGCCGGAAGATGTTGAAAAGTAACAGAAAACCTCGATTCGCGACTTGCAATATCAAGATTCGTTGGATATTATGTGAAATTTGCTAATTGACAATATTTTAAGTCTTTTAAGCAATCTGATAAAGGAAGCAGGGGTGGTCGAGTGGTTAAAGGCAACGGGCTGTAAACCCGTCGGACGAAAGTCCTACGTAGGTTCAAATCCTACCCCCTGCACCACCTTGAAATTTTTACTTTAGTTCGGATTTTTTCGGATCTTCACGGGTTTAAAAAAGTCGGACCGGCCGCGTGATCCCGCCTGGATTCCAGGAGGAAAGTGCGGGCAGGCCGGCTTTTTCGCCCTGTTTTTTTGAAGATTCGAGGGTGAGCGAGAGTAGCTCAGTTGGTAGAGCATCAGCCTTCCAAGCTGAGGGTCGCGAGTTCGAGCCTCGTCTCTCGCTCCATCTTTTTAAGGGAGCCTTCATGCATCGCCCGAGTAGCTCAGGGGTAGAGCGCTTCCTTGGTAAGGAAGAGGGCATGGGTTCAAATCCCATCTCGGGCTCCATTACGGAGCATTTAGCTATCGGTTTTTCACAAGTTTAACTGGAGAGACTTTCACAGAATGAGCAAAGAGAAGTTTGACAGGAGCAAGCCGCACGTAAACATCGGGACGATCGGGCACGTGGACCACGGGAAGACGACGTTGACGGCAGCGATCACGACGGTGCTTGCGAAGAACAACC
>JAHEEZ010000214.1 GCA_024640445.1 Acidobacteriota bacterium
ACACAGAGGTCTTCTGGGATGGGGAATGCGTTCAGAGGTCAAATCTAAACTCCGAACGTGTATTGCCCCCTAAAAACCTCTGCGCTTTTGCGCCTCCGCGGTTTATTCCTTTTTGTGCCCATCGCTACCGCTCCGGGTACTGATTTCATTGGTCAATGGTCATTGGACATTGGTCAATGAGGCGTGCCGCCGCTACGCGGCCCTGCGGTTGATCCCTCACTCGCCGGCAATCCACCAGTTACCAACCGACAATTCTCAACTATCAATCATCCATTCACCATTCACCATTCACCATTCACCATTCACCATTCACCATTCACCATTCACCATTCACTATTCCCCCAGGTCCGTCGGCTTGTCCGCGTGGGGGATGAAGCACGAGCGGCAGCGGGCCTCGTACTTGCCGGTCGCGCCCACTTCCACCCTTTCTTCGGACTCGAACGTTCTTTGTGAATAGTTCGCCGTGTTTCCGCACCGGACGCAGATCGCGTGGGTTTTTGTGATGAACTCGGCGATCGAAAGCAGTTGCGGCATTGGCTCAAACGGCTTGCCCATATAGTCCTGGTCCAAACCGGCGACGATCACGCGAATCCCACGATTTGCCAGATCATTGACCGCTTCGACCACTTCCATATCGAAGAACTGGCCCTCGTCGATCCCGATCACTTCCGTGTCGTCGTCTATCTGCGATAGCAGTTCCTCAGCCGTCATAACGGGTCTTGAGATGTGCGTCATTCCCGAGTGCGAGGCGATCTCTTCAACCGAATAGCGGTCGTCGATGTGCGGTTTGAAGACCTGGACCTTTTGCCGCGCGATCTTCGCGCGGTTCAGGCGGCGTATCAGTTCCTCGGACTTTCCGGAAAACATAGAGCCGACGATCACCTCTATCCAGCCGGTCCCATTCTGCCTTCGACGGCGCCTTTCGTCCGTGTTGTCGAACGTCAATTCATCAACCATTTCTTGGAAATATCCCTGCCTTTGCCAAAATTGAAAGGCAAGGTTACCAACTATGATTTTCCTTGTCCAATTTGGTCGCCCCCGGGCGAATTTGCCATGAATTTTTGATATCGTGAAGAGGTGAAACTGAAGATCTGCGCAATGTGCAAGAGGCCCTACATCAGCGATGAGGGCTACTGTCCGCGCTGCCCCAGCGCGCACAACATTGACGCGGATTCGTGGGGGCACTTCGGATGCTTGCTGCTGATGGTCCTGCCGGTTTTCCTTGCCGTTCTATTCTGGGTGATCCTGTTCGCCGCGTTTCTCAGTCGATAATCGGCACACCCCTACGCGGCTCGAGAAAGTATCTGGCACACGAAACCCCGGGTTTCGCTTCACTCCACCCGGGGCAAATTTCCGGCCGTCCCTTCGGGACCGGACCTGATCCGTTGCGTACCTGAATATTTTGCGGGATTTCTTAACTCACCGAAACCGGCCACTACATCCGCAGATCCCGCCCGGTCATCTCATTCGGCCTTTCGATCCCGAGAAGTGCCAGAAGCGTCGGGGCTATGTCTTCAAGCGCGCCATCAGCCCGAAGCCGCGTTCCGTTCAGGTCGCCGGCAACAAGATGGAACGGCACAGGGTTGACGGTATGGCCGGTGTCCGGATTTCCGGTTCGCGGGTCGCGCATCTGCTCAATATTTCCGTGGTCGGCGGTAATGATCGCGGTTCCCCCCACCTCGCGGATCTTGTTAAGGATCCCGCCCAGGCACGTGTCGACGAACTGAACCGCCTCGACGGTCTTTTCCAGACTCCCCGTATGCGCCACAAGGTCCGCCGCCGCGAGATTCACTATGAAGACCTCGTTCTCTCCGGCCTCAAGTCCTCGAAGCAGGCTGTCCGTCACCTTGAACGCCCCCATTTCAGGTGCTTCGTGTTCCATGCCCATTCTCGATGGAATCGTTACCCTCTGTTCGCATGAGTGCTTGCCCTCAAGACCGCCATTAAAGAACTGTGTTACGTGTGCGAACTTCTCCGCTTCCGTCACGCGGCAGTTATAGACTCCGTTCTCGGCAAATACCTTCGCCAGCCCGTTCTGTTCGCCGCCTGTGTTGAATATGAACGGCAGTTCGAAATCGCTGTCATAGTCCGTCAGACACACGGCGGTGATATTCGGCTTTCCGAATCCACCCGTACCGGGATCAGGAACCGCCACGGCCCGCACAAGCTGTTTCATCCCTTCCGCCCTGTGGTTGAAGAAGACAACAACATCGCCGTCGCGAATCGCGGCGACGGGCGTGCCGATCGGGTCTTCGATGATGATCGGCTGGATGAACTCTTCCGAAATTCCTCTTAAGAATGAACTGTGAATGCCTTCCACCGGATCGATCGCGGGTTCGCCCTCGGAATGCACCAGCATCGTGAAAGCGCGAACGGTCCTGTCCCAGTGCTGGGTCGAGTCCATGGCGTAATGGCGTCCGCAAAGTGTCGCGATCCTGCCCAGTTCGATCTCGGCGAGCTTGATCTCGAGCATCTCGACATAGATGTCCGCCGTTCTCTGGGCAACGTCCTTTCCGTCCAGGATCCCGTGAATGTAAACGTTCTCGGTGATGCCTTTGCGTTTCGCGAGCCGGAGCAAGCCCAGGAGCGATTCGAAGATCGAGTGGATCTCGCCGTCCGAAACCAGGCCTACCAAATGAATCGAAGTGCCAAGTGCCGCCGCCTTGTCGAACGCGGAGTTGATCGTCGCGTTCTCAAAAAAACTTCCATCGCTGATCGATTCCCTTATCCTTTCCTGGATCGGCATGACGATCCGCCCGCTGCCAATGCTCAGATGACCGGTCTCGGAATCTCCGGGTGTGCCGGGTGCCAGACCGACCCGGTCTCCGGAGGCGGACAAAAGCGTTGAAGGGAAGTTCTCGCAGATGAAATCGTAGTTCGGGGTATGGGCGAGCGCGATCGCGTTCCCTTCGCGGACAGGTGAATAGCCCCAGCCGTCAAGAATGACGAGGGCTAGCGGCTTGTTGCTGACGTGCTTCATTTCGGGGCCGATCCCGATGCTCCAGTTTCCTAGCTTCACCACCATTAACAGAACCTTTCTGAAAGTTGAAACCGCTGCTCTTGTACCCTACCTGCGAGATGTAGGCTATAGGTTTTCCAAATCCTTTCAAGACGGACGCTCCGTGAGAAAGGTGTGGGCGCAAGCGGAGCCGCGATTTGACTTTAGTTCAAACAGAGGCTTCTTTTCAACCCGGCCGTCGATGAAATAACCGCAGAGAGCACAGAGAGCGCCGAGATCTTTTGATAACAATCGACGCTTATGGTTCGAGCCGGAGCTCACGGTATCCTAACTCAGATCTATTCAACGCAAAGGTCGCAAAGCAAAATCGCCGCGGAGCCTGCGAGGGTGAGAAAGATCTTCCTTTCCCAAAAAGAATCTCCGCGCTCTCGGCGTTCTCTGCGGTTCCATGCTCCCGGTCGCAAAATACCTGACAAAAGAAAAAAGGCCTCTGAATCGAATCAGAAGGCCTTGAAGAACAATAGAAAAAAGGAATGCGCTATTCGCCGGGAACTGCCGTGCCGGCCGCGGTACCAACCTGGACACGCGCCGGGCGAAGCAGTCTGCCCTTATATGTGTATCCGCCGGAATACTCCGCCAGGATCTTTCCGTCGTTCTCCGGGTCCGTCGAGACCATGTCCACGGCTTCGTGGAGCTCCGGGTTGAACAACTCGCCTACGGAAGCGACCGGTTCGACGCCCACGCTTACAAGCGCGCTCGTAAAACTCCTCGCCGTTCCTTTTACGCCGACCAGCAGGTGATCGAAGGAAGAATCCTTCTCGCTTGCCTCGATCGCGAGGTTGAGGTTGTCGAGCACCGGCAGAAGCGTCGAGAGGAAATCGAATCTTCCCTGTTCCGCCCGCTGTTCGAGCGATTTCTTCATCCTTTCGCGCATTTCGGCGGTCTCGGCCTCAAGTTTTGCCCTTTCTTCCTCAAACCGCTTCTGAACTTCAACGAGCTTGCTTTCCGCCGCGTCACAGCGGATGAACATCTCGCGTAAGGCGGACTCGAGTTTAATTACTTCAGGAGATTTGGTCTCCTTAGGATCGTCCTTCTCCGAGTCTTCGGAGTGGTCTTTTACTTCAACTTTCACTCTTTCGCCTTTCTCATTGAAACGCCGTTTGTCGTTGAATCTCACTTCTTCTTCGCCGACGCCCTCGTTCTCTTCTATCGGTATTTCTTCAGCGCCGAATTCTTGTCCGTTCATAATAGTTGCAAAAAAGTCCCCTTAAATATCGTGGCTGAATAGCCCGCGTCGCAACAAGAATAACAAACATATGATGCGGGAGGCTATTCAGCCTCGTTCATGTGCCTTAGTTTCAGGCGGCGGCCGTCGCCGTCTCCGGTGTAAACACCATCTCGCCGTCTTTCGCTGAAACCCTTATCATCTGTCCCCCGCGGATGCCGCCTTCGAGCAGTTTGACTGCCAGAGGATTCTGGATCAATGTCTGGATCGCCCTCTTCAAAGGCCTGGCGCCGAAGTTCGGATCGTAGCCCTTTTCGATAAGCAGTTCCTTCGCAGATTCCTCGAGCACTATCGAAAGATCCTTGTCGGCGAGCAGTTTCTGAAGCCTCTTGACCTGGACGTCGATTATGTCCGCAAGATGTTCCTTGCCGAGCTGGTGGAACACGACTATGTCGTCGATACGGTTCAGGAACTCCGGCCGGAAGTGATTTCGAAGCACGTCAAGGACCATCTCCTTGACCGGCGTATCGACCATACCGGCCGACTGGATCTCCCTCGAACCGAGGTTCGAGGTCATGATCAATACCGTGTTCTTGAAGTCCACGGTCCTGCCTTTGGAATCGGTCAGACGGCCTTCGTCGAGGATCTGCAGAAGGATGTTGAAGACATCCGCGTGCGCTTTTTCGATCTCGTCGAAAAGAACGACCGAGTAAGGCCTGCGCCTGACGGCTTCTGTCAGCTGACCGCCTTCCTCGTATCCCACATAGCCCGGAGGCGCGCCGATCATTCTCGCGACCGCGTGTTTTTCCATGTATTCCGACATGTCGAGCCGGATCAATGCGCGTTCGTCGTCGAACAGGAATTCGGCGAGCGCGCGGGCCGTTTCAGTCTTTCCGACGCCGGTGGGGCCGAGAAAGATGAACGATCCGATAGGGCGGTCCGGGTCTTGGAGCCCCGCCCTCGAACGCCTGACAGCGTTCGCGACCGCGAGCAGACCTTCATCCTGCCCGATGACCCTGCGGCGAAGATTGTCCTCCATCTTCAAGAGCTTCTGCATCTCGCCTTCAAGCATCTTCGAGACCGGAATCCCGGTCCACTTTGCGACGATGTCCGCGATATCCTCTTCTCCGACTTCTTCCTTAAGCATCACGCCGTCCTTCTGGAGTTCGGCTAACCGATCCTGCTCCTCTTGAAGCACCTTCTCGAGTTCCGGTATCGTACCGTACTGGAGCTCCGCCGCCTTGTTCAGGTCACCCGCCTGGCGCGCGCGTTCCAGGTCAAGGCGCATCTGTTCAAGGTCGGTCTTCGCGGCCCGCATCTTTTCGATCTCCGCTTTTTCGGACTGCCATTTGGCTTTCATCGCGGAAGATGTTTCCTGAAGATCGGCGATCCTGCGCTCGATGTCCGAAAGGTGCTCCTGAGCCTTTTCGTCTTTCTCGTGGCTCAATGCCTGTTTCTCGATCTCAAGCTGGAGGATCTCTCTTTCAAGTTCGTCGATCTCGTGCGGAAGCGAATCTATCTCGATCCTGAGCTGCGAAGCAGCCTCGTCAACAAGGTCGATCGCCTTGTCGGGAAGAAAACGGTCCGCGATGTACCTGTGCGAGAGCATTGCCGCGGCGACGATCGCCGCGTCCGTGATCCTCACGCCGTGATGGACCTCGTATTTTTCCTTGAGGCCGCGCAGGATCGAGATCGTGTCTTCGACGCTTGGTTCTGCGACATAGACCTGCTGGAAGCGCCGTTCAAGCGCGGCGTCCTTCTCAATGTATTTCTGGTATTCGTTGAGCGTCGTCGCGCCGACCGCCTTTAAGGTGCCGCGTGCGAGTGCCGGCTTGAGCATGTTCGAGGCGTCGATCGCGCCCTCTGAAGCGCCCGCCCCGACCAGCGTGTGAAGCTCGTCGATA
>JAHEEZ010000027.1 GCA_024640445.1 Acidobacteriota bacterium
GAGAGCGAGATCGATTTCGTGCTCGAGACCTGTTCAGACTATCTTTCGCGGAAGCCCACACGGAAGGACATCAGGAGCGTATTTGCGGGGATCCGTCCGCTCGTCGCATCTGCGGAAGGAGTGGCGACGTCGAAGCTCTCTCGCGAACATCATATCGAGGTTGCCGGAAATGTCGTCACCGTCACTGGCGGCAAGTGGACGACCTACAGAAAGATGGCAGAGGAATCAGTTAACGCCGCGGTAGGAGCGGGAGGTCTTTCGGCCGGAGTAAGCCGGACCAAAGAGCTTGTTGTCGAAGATGAGAGGGCTAAAGGTGTCGCAAAGCTGATGAGCGGAGACGAGCATCTTGCAAAGCGGCTATCCACCCAATTTGATTACACATTGGCGGACGCGGTGTACGCGATCCGGTCCGAAATGGCGAGGACGATAGACGACGTGCTCTCGCGCCGCACGCGCATACTCTACACAGACGCGGCAGAGGCGATCCGCGCGGCTCCCTATGTCGCCGATCTAATGGCAAGCGAACTTGGATGGGATCAGGAGAGGAAAGCGCTGGAACTGGCGGAGTTTCTCAATCTTGCCGCGAACTATTTGCCGGACTCGTCAGAATAGAGATGTCTGATGTATTCCGGTATCTCGATGCCTTCGCCGAGCTTCGTGTCGGCGACCGGGGATCCGTACGATGTCTCGATCGGCAGAACGCCGGCCCAGACCGGCAGATCGTAATCCCTCGCGTCGTCTTTCGGATCTCCTTCGCGGATCTTTGCAGCAGCTTCTTCGATCTCTATCGCTATCACTGTCGTGACATTGAGTTCTTTCTTCGTCGGCTCGCGGACGTCGTCCCATCTGCCGCGCAGCACGTTTTCCGAGATGAGTTTGAGCGCCGTCAATTTGTCGTCATCGCCCTCGATAACCAGACCGGTCCCGAACGCGGTAACCGAACGATAGTTCATCGAGTGATGGAACGCGGACCTGGCAAGAACTATCCCGTCATTGAGCGTGACCGTAACACACGCCCTTATCCCTTCCGACAGACTTGTCAGCATGCGGCTCACGGATGAACCGTGGACATAGATCGTGTCGCCGGCGCGGCCGTATAGCGTGGGAATGACGAATGGTTGGCCTTCGACGACGAAGCCGAGATGGCAAAGAGATGCGGCGTCCAGAATGGCGTGCACGGTGTCGCGGTCGTATCTTCCGCGTTCCGCTCGCCGCCGGACGATGTTACGTTCTGATTTCGGAAAGTCGCTCAAATCTTGTTTCTCCCTGAAAAGCTGAATTGATCGATATTAGATCGTCTGTTGTCCGGGCAACAAGCCGTTAATCGAGTCGGCGGGCAATTGCCGGAACTAATGAGGCCCCCGGTACGGTTGGGTCTTCTTTATGACCGCAGCCGCAGAGGAACCGCAGCCAGAATAGGCGAGTACCAAAATACTGAACAACTACTTGGACGACAGGACCAGTTGCGACCTCGACTTCCTGCTTCTTGCGGGCACTAGTTGCGCGGGTGTGAATGCTTGAGTTCTTGTTCCTATCGGGGCATGCATTCAGGAAAGATCCAGCGATCTGAGGTATTCCCGGAAATCAGCTCCAAGGTCGTCCCGCTTCAGAGCGAATTCCACCGTAGCGATCAGAAATCCGAGCTTGTCGCCGGCATCGTGACGCGTGCCGTCCAGTTTGACCGCGTAGAGCGGGCGTTCTTCCAGGAGATCCCGCATAGCATCCGTGATCTGGATCTCGCCGCCGGCGCCTTTCCGCGTGTTCTCGATGGCTGGAAAGATGTCGGGTGTAAGGATGTATTGGCCAACTATCGCCAGATCAGAGGGCGCATCTTCGTACGAGGGCTTCTCGACCATGTCTCTGACACGGTAGATGTTCGGTTCAACCTCTTCCGCGTCGATCACCCCGAACCGCGAGATCGCCTCGCCCTCGACCTGCATCGTCGCGACGACCGGTGCGTCGTATTTCTCGTAAACGTCTATCAGCTGTTTCAGGGCGGGCGTTTCGGTATCCATGACATCATCGGCAAGGAGTACGGCAAAGGCCTCGCTGGGAGAAAAATCTGAAGCCTGAAGGATCGCGTGCCCCAGTCCGAGAGCCTGTTTTTGTCGCGTGTAGGAGATCTTCGCGATCTCCGAGATGCCGCGCACCATTTCAAACAGATCCATCTTGTTTCTTTCTTTGAGCAATTGTTCAAGCTCAAAAGAGATGTCAAAATGATTCTCAATAGGCGCTTTGTCACGACCCGTAACGATCAGGATCGATTCGATGCCTGACGCGACGGCCTCTTCGACCGAATACTGGATAAGAGGTTTATCGACCAGCGGAAGCATCTCCTTGGGGGATGCCTTGGTAGCTGGAAGGAAACGGGTTCCTAGTCCGGCCGCTGGAAATACAGCCTTTCGGATCTTGTTTGGCATAATCTTCTTGAAGGCAGACCGCCGGTCCGCGAATGGAAAAGTGTAGTAGATTTTGCGGTTGCTGACAAACGATTGATCCGGAGCCGCACGGCCGAAAGTCATATCAAATATCTTATTAGAGAACACCGATTATGCTTGATCTTAATTTTGTAAGAGAGAATCTTGAGACCGTCAGGGAAGCGCTGAACAAGCGTCATTTCCCCGCCGATGTGCTGGACGATTTTGCCGAACTCGACACGGAGCGCAGGGAAGTGATCGGCGAATCGGACCTCGTGAACCGCCAACGCAACGAAGCCAGCCGAGAGATCGGCGGTCTGATGCAGGAAGGCAAACGCGGTGAGGCAGAGGAAAAGAAGGCTGAGGTCGCCGGCCTCAAGGAAAGGCAATCCGAACTTGAAGAGCGTCGAAAGGACGTCGAGACGAGGATGAGCGATCTGTTGGCAGGGCTTCCGAATATGCCCGCTGAAGACGTCCCGCTCGGCGTCGATGAATCCGACAATGTCGAGGTAAGGAAATGGGGAGAGCCGGCGAATTTCGAATTCGAGCCAAAGGACCACGTAGATATTGGAGAGGGCCTTGGAATACTCGATCTTGAACGGGCGGCGAAGATCGCGGGTTCGCGCTTCGCGATCCTCAATGGTGCGGGCGCGCGTTTGGAAAGGGCGCTTGTCAATTTCATGCTGGAGGTCCATACGACGCAGCACGGCTACACGGAGACGTTTCCGCCGTTCCTTGTGAATCGCACGACATTGTTCGGTACCGGCCAGCTTCCAAAGTTCGAGGAAGACCTATTTCAAACGACCGACGAGCGCGGATTTGCCCTCATACCGACGGCCGAAGTTCCTGTGACTAATTATTACGGAGGCGAGATACTGGACGCGAAAGACCTTCCCGTGAAGTTCACCGCTTACACGCCGTGCTTTCGGAGCGAGGCGGGGAGCTATGGAAAAGACACCCGGGGCCTCATTCGTCAGCACCAGTTCGAGAAGGTCGAGCTCGTAAAGATCTCTCTGCCTGAGGCGTCCTGGGACGAGCACGAGAAACTGACCGCCGACGCCGAGAAGATACTTCAAATGCTTGAGCTTCCTTACCGGACGGTCGTCCTTTCGACCGGCGACCTTGGATTCGGTGCGGCGAAGACCTATGACATCGAGGTCTGGCTGCCGTCGCAGAACACCTATCGCGAGATCTCGAGCTGTTCGAACTGTCTGGATTTCCAGGCGCGGCGGATGAACCTCAGGTTCAGGCGCGCGGGCGGCGAGAAGCCGGAGTTCGCTCACACGCTCAACGGATCGGGCCTCGCAGTCGGGAGAACCTGGCTCGCGATCCTTGAGAACTACCAGCAGGAAGACGGCAGTGTAGTGATTCCGGAGGTCCTTCGGTCGCATATGGGCGGGCTTGAGAGGATCGAGGGGTAAGCTCTCTGCACGTGCCGAAGGCACGCCGGAAGGTAGCCCGGGGTGAAGCGAAGCGAAACCCCGGGTTAGTAAGTAGCATGTGCACGCACTCCGGAGGAGTGCTGCATCGTGCTATCCTTAGAGCAACCTGCACCACCATCCTGTACCACAACAGAATGGCTCATCAACCTGCAGGACAAACTCAAATCTAGGAGATCCTCACATGGCCTCAACTCACCTGAGCCTTCACTACCATATTGTCTTCAGCACAAAGGAGCGGCGTCCATTCGTTGAGAAGGAATGGAGGATGCGCCTTCATTCATTGATCGCAGGATGTGTTCGAACCGAGGGCGGAAAGCCTCTAGCCGTTGGAGGGATCGCTGATCATGTCCATCTGTTGATCGGTCTAAGGTCGACGCACCAACTTGCTTCCGTAGTCAAAGCAGTAAAAGTCGCATCTACTCGTTGGGTTCACAAGACGACCGCCAAGAGGACTTTCTGTTGGCAAACTGGGTACGGCGCGTTCACCGTCAGTCCCTCCCAAATACAAGCCGTCCAGCGATACATCGAACGCCAGGAATCGCACCACTCGAAGATGACTTTCAAGGAAGAGTATCTGAAATTGCTCGAAAGGTCGGGAGTAGTTTACGACGAGCGATTCCTCTGGTGAGCAGCACCCCTCCGGGGTGCTGCAACAATCTACGCTGTAACCCCGGGGTTTCGCTGCGCTTCACCCCGGGCTACCATCCACCACGCCTCCGGCGTGGCCATTCTGATCGCTTCAACCCCGGGGTTCCGCCTTCGGCTCCACCCCGGGCTACCATCCGACACGCCTTCGGCGTGGGAACATGTTGAGCGGCTTTACCCGGGGTTCCGCCTTCGGCTCCACCCCGGGCTACCATCCGACACGCCTTCGGCGTGGGAACATGTTGAGCGCCTTTACCCGGGGTTTCGCCTTCGGCTCCACCCCGGGCTACCATCCGGCACGCCTTCGGCGTGGGAACAGGATTGACTTACACTCAGAATGTAATTACATTGTAACCAATGAAAGCGAAGATCGTACGAATTGGCAACTCTCAGGGAGTCCGGATTCCCAAAATAATGCTCAATGACAGCCGCCTTGAAGAGGATGTCGAGATCGAGATCTGCAATGAAGGGATTCTGATCCGCCCCGCCAAGAATCCAAGGCAGAACTGGGAGGCGGCATTCCGCGAAATGGCGGACGAGGACGCCGATGAACTGATGATCGACGACCGCGAGGCGACAACCGAATTTGAACAGGAGTCGTGGAGATGGTGAAACGGTTCGAGATCTATCTGCTCAACCTTGACCCGGTCGTCTCGGGCGACCCCAGGGCGAGCCGTCCCTGCGTCGTGATCTCGCCTGACGAGATGAACAGGAATCTCTCCTCCGTTATAGTCGCGCCTCTTTCTTCCGCTGAAAAGAAATATCCCACCCGGGTTCAGTTCGAATTCCTCGACAAGAAGAGGGCGGTCGTGCTGGACCAGATCAGGACCGTGGAAAAGGAGCGTTTGTTCAAAAAGATCGGCGACGTTTCGAGCTCCGCGAAAGACCGGGCCATCTCCGTACTTGCGGAGATGTTCGCCGAATAAAAAAGCGGGCGCCGAAACGCCCGCCGAAAGTAAACAGGAACAAGTTCCTACCTGATCTCAAGTTCGTAAGGAAGCATCAACATCGCCTCACCCCGTTTCATCCGGTCGAAAAGCGCCGCGTATCTGAGTGACCTTCGAACATCTTCCGGCAAAGACTTCATCAGCGCCTCCTGCGCCTTGTCGGATTCCGTACTGGAAAACGTCGTGTCTTCCGATCTCCCGAGAAACCTGTCCAGTATCGATTGAGGCCGCGGCAAGACGACTCTCTTTACCTGTTTGTCAGCGGGAAGTTTGGCAAGTGACTTGGCTACATCGATCGCCTTTTCAAGCCCTCCGATCTCATCGATCAGCCCGTTCTCTTTCGCCTGCCTTCCAGTCCACACACGGCCCTGACCGATCGAATCGACCTTCTCGCGGTCCATATTGCGCCCCTTTGCTACCTTCGGAACAAAGTTGTCATAGTAGATGCTGTTCGCCTGCTGCTGGAATTTCGCCCGCTCGTCTTCAGTCCATTTCTCGGTTTCCCTGAATATGCCTGCATTCTTTCCGCGCAGTACGTATTCATTCGAGACGCCGATCCAGTCATAGAATCCCTTGAGCACGGGTTTTCCTAGAAAGACGCCGATCGAGCCGGTGATGGTCGATGGTTCGGCGACGATCTTGTTTGCGTTACAAGCAATGTAATATCCGCCGGAGGCCGCCACGTCCGACATGGAAACTACAAAAGGTTTCTTTTCCTTTGCCTTTTCGATCGCATGCCACATCAGGTCCGAAGCGAGCGCCGACCCGCCCGGGCTGTCAACCCTGAGCACGATCGCCTTGATCCCGTCGTCTTCGGCGGCGGTGTTAATAGCCTGCACAAGGGTGTCGGAACCAACTGTCTGGGCTCCGAAAGGGCTGTTGGTCGATTTTCCGGTTCCGATAGCGCCGGAGGCGTAAATGACCGCGATCCGCTCCCCGTCGTTGAGACCGAGAGATTCGGCAGGGACCTTCCGGTATTCATCGGATCCGATGACCCGCAGCTTGTCATCCTTCGCGTATCCCAGCCGCTTATGCAGCTCGTCGTAGACCTCGTCCCTGTATTTCGCGCCGTCGATCAAACCGCGTTCAGATGCCTCAACCGCATTGTACGGGGCATTGTCGATGATCTCTTTTACTTTCTCTTCGGAAAGTTTTCTGTCCTCGGCTATACCCTTGACCAGTCTTCCGAAAAGCTCGTCCAAGAGCGAATTGAGGACCTCTCTTTGGCCTTCGGACATGTCCTTTCGGGTATATGCGTCCGGCGCATTCTTGTATTTACCGATCTGAATGACGTCGGGTTCTATGCCAAGCTTGTCCAGAGCGCCTCGATAGAACATCACGTTAGCGGAGAATCCCGTAATGTAGATGTCCCCGGTCGGCGGCATAAAGACCTTTTCCGCTGAAGAGGCTATGTAATATTCCTTGTTCGTTCCCAGTTCGGAAAATGCGTAGATCGGTTTGCCGGAGGCACGGAATTCTTTGATCGCTCCCCGTAATTCTTCCGCTTTTCCCCAGCCCGCACCGGTAAATTCCACATCCAGCAGAACAGCTCCAATTCGTTTGTCCGCTTTCGCTTTTCTTAGCTGTGTGATGAGGTTGGATAGAGACTGCGGCTGGACGATCCCAAACAGTTCCGCCGCCGGGTCTTCCGCTGAATAGTCCGGAAGATCTCCGGAGACCTTCAGGATCAGAACACTGTTTTCCGGGACACTAGGCCTGCCGATGCTTTCTGCCACCAGCAGCAACCCGATCACAGCCACAAGAAACAACACCAGTAAGATGCCGCCCACGATCAGTATCGTCTTGCCCGTCTTAGACATAGCCATAACTCTCAATTGTTCTCCAGGTGAAAAAATGGGACCGCGCGTTCGGCACGGATCGCCATTGTGACTACGCATTGGGAAGCTAAAAGGTTTGTAAACGAACGAACCCGGACACGCCGCCGATGAACCCGGCGTGGGAATTCAGCATTCCTGTGGCCACTGCAACCGAACCGCGGGAGAGAACGTCACAGTCGTAAAATCGATATCAGGTAAGGGAATACGTGAGCAATTCTGATGACGGCTCAAGTAGTAGTGATTCAGGTTTTTGAATCTAAATCCGGACCATTGGCGTTATCCAAACTCCTAAAGTCCATCTTTACAGGATCATGATGCGGCGAGTCGGGAGAAGAAATTACTCCCAGACAAAGACGCGAATTGTAAAGGCGCTAAATTATTGAAAGAATAACGGATAGTCATTATCTGAAACGGGTAGTTTAGTCATTTTCAGGACATGCTTCTTACGCCCTTGGCGCGATTGTAAAGATTTGTAATACATCTATCTTTTTGGATTTGATTTCTGTATTCTCCGATTTTGTATTTCAAAAGGATTTGTAAAGACATGGCAAAAAAAGGATCCGTGCTTGTTTGCGACGATGAGGAGATCATGCGTGATGTCCTTGAGACTGTGCTATCGGGAGCGGGTTACAAAGTAGATCTCGCCCGCACAGGCGAGGAAGCCATAGAGGCATACGAAAACAAGACATATGACGTTGTGCTAATGGACGTCTCGATGCCCGGGATGGGGGGGCTCTCTGCTCTCCAGGAGATCATCAAGATCGACGAAGACGCGGTAGTTTTGATCATCACGGCCTTTGCGACCTTTGAAACTGCGATCTCCGCATGGGAGAAGGGCGCTTCAGGATGCATCAGGAAGCCATTCAAGAACGAGCAGATACTCGCCCTTGTCGCGAGGGGCGTCAAGAAAAGAAGGAAAGAAGAAGAGCGCCAGACCTTGCGCCAGGTGATGGCGAAGTCGGTCCAGAGGGATTCGATAATCGGCCGTTCCGAGCGCATGGAGCGCGTCTTCCGGATGATCGAACGGGTCGCCCCCGCCAGATCTACCGTGCTCATCTCCGGGGAATCAGGTACCGGAAAGGAGTTGATCGCGAAATCAATACACCAGTCGAGCGCGCGTGCCGACCAACCGTTCGTACCGGTGAACTGTTCGAACATTCCATCGGATCTGCTGGAAAGCGAGTTGTTTGGCCACACGAAGGGGGCGTTCACAGGAGCCGTGGCGGCAAAAAAGGGCCTGTTCGAAGTTGCCGATACCGGAACGATCTTTTTGGATGAGATCGGAGACTTGAGGCCGGAGACGCAGGTCAGGCTTCTTCGTGTCATTCAGGAGCGCGAATTCACTCCGCTTGGCGAAACGAAACCGGTCTCCGTCGACGTGCGCATCATCGCTGCTACGAACATCGACCTCAAAGAGGCTGTCAAGAATGGAATGTTTCGTGAGGACCTGTATTACCGCCTATCAGTGGTTCCGCTTGAACTGCCGCCGCTCCGAGAGAGAAAAGAGGACATACTTCCGCTCGCACAACATTTTATCGAGAAATATAATGAAGAGAACCAGCGGGAAGTTTCCAAGACCCTTTCCCCGGAGGTGCTCGCGCTGCTGGAGAACTATCATTTTCCCGGAAACGTGCGTGAACTTGAGAACGTTATAGAACGTGCGGTCGTGATAGCGCCGGAAGATGAGATCACTTCCGATTGTCTCCGCCCGGAGGTCCTTGATCCGCAGCTCGCGATCCAGTCAATGAACGAAAGCAAGGGAGCCTCGTCGGATGTCGATATCTCGCATGGCGTGATGTTCTACGACGAGGTAAAACGATACGAGATCGATCTGATACAACGGGCGCTTCAGCAGACCGGAGGCCACCAGTCACGGGCGGCGCGGCTGCTTGGCCTCAACGCTACAACGCTAAACTCAAAGATCAAGAGTTACAATATCCCCACGCGTCATTGAAGCATCGACGCTCGACTTTACCTTGGCCGCGACAGATCGGAAGAAGCTGTCGCGGTCGTATTTTGTCCATTATTTTGGATGAATCTCCGGTATTACGTCCGAAGAACAAGTATTTGAACGAACTAAGTGTTGCCGTTATTGGCTGTCCGGGATCTTCTGTTTGTGGCATCAAATTTGCCGAAGAAGGATCGCTTTTTTACCTGCCTTAGCAATAACCGGAAAAATCGAAGTACTCTCGCTGACCAAACCTGAAATTCAGGTCGATGGGTAGGTGTATGTTCAGATTCTTCCGATCAGTTTTCAATGCCGGACCTCAACAGACCGTTAGGGTTCGAATTCGGTTGTTCATCTGTCGCCAAAACCTCCAGGAACATCCAGGGTCAAAGAGATTCCTTCACGCAAGATAATCGGGGCTCGGTCAATCCAGTTCGGGTTGACGCATTTGGAAGCTCTGTCGCTGCCTGTCCGATAGGTAAGTTTTTCGGTCACGTTTGTATCTTGTCCTTGTAAAAATACTTTGATCTTCGGAGGTCTCTGAAACATGAAAAGGCACATCGGTTTGTTCTTCCTGTTGATATTCGTGATCTTTGCGACATCAGCAATCTTTGCACAGACCACAGGGTCGATGTCCGGCTCAGTAGTCGATCCGTCGGGAGCTGTTGTTCCCGGCGCTACCGTCACCGCGAAGAATTCTCAAACGGGAGAAGAGCGGGTGACCAACACTAACAGCGGCGGTGCATTTGTCTTTGCGGCGCTTCAGCCGGGAGTCTATTCGGTAAACGTGGAAGCCGATGGTTTCAAGACCACTTTGGCTCCAAACGTTTCAGTTCAGATAGGTCTCCAGGCCCAGGTTTCCATCGCGTTGGAGATCGGGACTCCAAGTGAGACCGTCACAGTCAGCTACGCCCAGGAAGTCATTAATACTTCTGACGCGACTCTGACCAATGTCATCAACACGCGTCAGGTGATCGACCTCCCGCTTCCTACAAGGAATCCGCTTGACCTTGCCGCCCTGCAGTCAGGCATTGCGGTGGTTGGGTCCGACACGCGCGGAGCGTCCGTCGGCGGGCTCCGTCAGAGCGCTACGAATGTTACGCAGGACGGAATAAACGCGATGGACAACTACGTGAAGACGTCTTCGTTCTTCGCGATCAGCTCCCCGTCGCTCAATTCGACGGCTGAATTCAGCATTACCACCGGTACAGTGGGGTCGGATCAGGGACGCGGCGTCGGCCAGGTCAATATGGTGACCAGGGGAGGCACGAACGATTTTCACGGAAGCGCGTTCTACCTGCACCGCAACGATGCCTTCAACTCGAATACATTCTTTAACAACCTGAACGGGACGCCTCGTGAATTGCTTCGCCAGCACTTTTTCGGGTTCGACATCGGCGGACCGGTCTATTTCCTCGGTTTTGGGGAAGGCTCCAAGCCGATCTGGAACGGAAAAGACAAGGCCTTCTTCTACTTTTCGTATGAGGGCTTCCGCGAGAATTTCGCGGCTACCAGGAACAGGACGGTCTTAACTCAGGAAGCCCGTCAGGGTATCTTCCGTTATACAGGTACAAACGGACAGCTTCAGACGGTTAACCTCCTTTCGATCGGAAACGTGAACGCTCTCAACCCGATTACGATGGGGCTCATCGGCACGACCCCGCTTCCGAATAACACTCTCGTCGGGGACGGTCTGAATACGGCTGGGTATCAGTACAACGTTAACGGCTCGGACCCGAATGACAAGTATGTGGCCAGGTATGACCACCAGTTGGTCAAGGACACGAAGCTTGGATCGCACAAGTTCGAATTTGTATTCAACCGTGCTGTATTTCTTCTTGCGCCGGATACCTTCAACGGACTCGAGGCGCCATTCCCGGGGGCGACGAATGCCTTCCAGGAATCGAAGAGATATCTCGTCACAGGCGCCCTGGTTTCCAACTTTGGCAGTTCGATGACGAACGTGTTCCGTTACGGGCGGCAGTGGGCTCCGGTAGGCTTTCTGAGAGATGAAAGCGCGACTGAACCCTACATACTCTTCTCGGGCATTACGAATCCCCAGAACACGTTCCAGTCGCAGGGAAGGAATACGAAAGTTGACCAGTACAAGGACGACTTTACATGGATCAAGGGAGACCACGTTTTCAAGTTCGGCGGAGACTACCAGAAGATATACGCTGAAACTTTTAACGACGCCGGGATCAACCAGTCGATCACACTTGGCACCAACTCCGGAAACCCGAACGGTCTTCTGCTTTCGGAATTCCCGTTCGGCGTCAATGCAGACGTCACCAGAGCCGCCGCCGTATATGCGAACGTAGTGGGTAATCTGGCTTCATCGGCGGCGACTTACAACGTTACCAGTCCGACTTCGGGCTTTGTCTTCGGTGCCACACGTGCGCGCCTGTTCCAGGAAAAGGACCTGGCGTTCTATGGTTCGGACCAGTGGAAGGTGAAACCGAATCTGACTCTGACCCTCGGTGTCCGTTGGGAATTCATGGGAGTTCCGACCATCCCCAACGGCGTCGCTATTCAGCTGACCGATGCGAACGACATCTTCGGAGTGTCCGGACCGGGCAACCTTTTCAACCCGAACGCAGCACCCGGTGCCGCTCCCGCCATTGGGACGCTGGATTTTGTCAGCGGTGACTCAGGGCGGCAACTATTCAACGATGATTGGAACAATTTTGCGCCTTTCATCGGTATCGCATACTCGCCTGATTTCAAGAGCGGATTTCTGAAGGGGCTGTTTGGTGAACTTGGCAAGAGTTCAATACGAGCCGGATTTTCAATAAGCTACCTTCACGACGGCTTTACGGTCATCAGCAACGCGCTCGGCACAGGCACGACTAACCCGGGTCTTATCCAGACGGCGGCCAATACGACTCCGACCGGGGTTCTTACCGCTGCCGGTGTACCGCTTGTCACGCCGACATTCATCCTGCCGATTACTGACAGGCAGAACAACGTGATCAATCCGTCAAACGGCCTTTGGGCGATCGACCCCAACCTCCGTACTCCGTATGTTGAGCAATGGAGCTTTGGATTCGAGCGCGAGATCTTCGCGAATACGGCGATCGAGGTCCGCTATTCCGGCAATCATGCGCTAAAGGTATGGAGAGCCGTGGACTTCAACGAGGTCAACATCTTCGAAAACGGGTTCCTCGATGAATTTGTGAACGCGCAGTTTAATCTTGCGTTGAACGGAGGCAACAGCTTTGCAGACGCAGCGCACGGCGGCGCCGCGGGCACGATCCCGCTGCCGATACTCAACAGGTTTTTCACGGGCTTCTCAAATACGAGCACCAGCGCGTGGCGGAGCTCTACGTTCATCAGCAACCTGAACAACAACAACGTGGGATCGTTCGCCTCAACTTTGGCGGCGAGCAACACATACAGGGCCAACCGCGAAAATGCGGCGCTCGGAATTCCGTCGAACTTCTTCCTGGCCAATCCGAATGCCGCCTTCGCAAGGCTGCTCGGGAACGACTCGATGTCGAACTATCATGCACTGGAGATCGAGTTCCGCAGGAGATTCTCTCAAGGCCTGCAGTTCCAGGCCAGCTATACGTACAGCAAGGCGCTGACGGACGCACCGGCAGGTCAAGGCAACAACCAAAGCGACCTGACAAGTTTCCGAACCCTTAGGGAGAAGAGCCTTGACTATACGAGAGCGAATTTCGACCAGACTCACAGGTTCGTGGCCAATGCCGTTTACGAACTTCCGTTCGGAAGGGGTAAATGGCTGATGGACGGTGCGAACCCGTATGTCGATGCGTTGGTGGGCAATTGGACGGTTGGGGGCATCGTGACATGGTCCACGAGACCGCCGTTCTTTATCACTTCCGGAAGAACGACTTTCAACAACTTCAATTCTGGCAACAATCCCGCGCAGCTGCTGGGGATGTCATTCGAAGAATTCAGAAACAATGTCGGTATCTACCGGACCCCCGCGGGCGTGTTCTTTATCAATCCCGCGCTGCTCAACATAGTGACCAATCCTACGACGGGGCGCTATGTAAGCTCGACACTGCAGCCGGGCATTCTTGGCGCGTCCGACCCTGGCGAATTCGGGAATTTCCCGATCAACAGCCTTGACGGACCGACCTACTTCAACTTCGACATGAGCGTCACGAAGCGGATCCCGATAAAGGAGCGGGTGAGTCTTGAGCTGAAGACGACCTTCATCAACATTCTAAATCACCCAAGCTTCGTGTTTGGTAACCAAAACTTTGATTCGACCAGTTTCGGCCTGATCAATTCCCAAAGCGGGAACCAGCGGATCATCCACTTTACCGGCAGTGTGAGGTTCTGATGAGGGCATAGGGCCTCAGGTATCAGTGCACTCCAATATCCGGCAAGAGGCTTCCCGAGAACTCGTTCTCGGGAAGCCTCTCTTTTTTCGTACCGAATCCCGGAAATGCTGAAAGTGGTCAGGTTCTTCGCATAAGGCCGCCTTTCCCCAACCGGTTCAACACCACCTAGTAAGTATCTACTTTGAATTCTTTAGGATCTATCTCATTGTTGAAATTGAACCTCGAAAGGTCCATCTGCCATTCGTAACTGGTAGTTCCGTTGCCGGCAAGGATCTCCAGGAAAAGCACGTACCTGTGCGGAAGTGTCAGACCGTCCTCAACCTTGAAATCGGCAAAATCCTCGACCATCTTATACCGGGTCTCGCTCTGGCGCGCAGAACTGTCGATACTCGCGCCCTGTCTTGCTGCGATGATACGGCTGTACTCGGTCCTCACATGACGAAACGTCTTGGCATCGAAATAGAGGTCTATCTTTAGATCGGAACCTTTCTTCGGGCTATACCGGCACTTGTAGGCGTCCAGCCCTTCGATCTCTTTTGTTCCGCCGCACTTCAACTTGCCGACTTTCGGATCGTAGTTCAAAAACTCCCAGCTGGTGGAAAGCGCGCCACCCAAAATCCCGACCTTGAAAGAAGTTTCATTGATCCGAAGGAACTCGCCGAGAACCGTGCGAACGCCCGGTCTTATGAAACCGACTGTAAACTCCTTACCGTCATAACCCATTTTTTCAAAAGGATAGTCGGAATTGTCGAACTTCATTCCGATGAGATTACTCTTGCCCTGCGACGCAAGGATAACAACTCCGGCAGTTTCACCCGATCCACGGCCCTTGAGAACAGCCTTTGCGGTACCGACGATGGTGATCGACCTGATGCTCTTTTGAACTTCACCGTTCCCGATCGACGCGACATGCCTGGCGATCAATTCTTCCTCGGAAATGTCGTCCCCCGAAAGTTCTCTTAAAGGATTTGCGGTGACGGAGAAGGAAAATACAGCCGGCAGCAGTGCAAGAACACATACCGCAAAGAACTTCACTAAATAGCTTGATCTCATTTGTAACTCCTGTCGCAGATATTTCCCGAGTGACGGGCAACCTTGGATTGGGTCGGTTAGTGCGCCCCTAAACTATAAGCCGGTTGTCTTGTTTCTCAAAACAAGAACGGGGCGTCGCTCCAACCGGAACGGCGCCCCGAGTTTCATTCAGCAAAAGCTGAATTTTCAGGCATTAGAACTCGAATCGGAAAGCGAACTGCATGATCCTGGGACCATAGTTGCTTCCGGCCGAGACCTGGCCGAAGGTAGTGGAGTCCACGTCGAAGATTCCGCTGTTCTGACCGATGAAGAAGTTCGTCGTGTTCATAACATTGAAAGCTTCAGCGCGGAACTGCAAACGGTAGCGTTCACCGAACGTGACGTTCTTAATGATGCCCGCGTCCCAGTTGTAGTACCACGGACCGTTTAGGAAGTTTCTTCCGAGATTTCCGGTCTGTCCAGGCTGTGCCCTGTAGAAGACCTGTCCGGGGAACCTCGAATCGGAAACCGATTCAACGTTTCCGTTCGTCGCCGAACCGTTCGGGCCTATCACCGACGGATCGATATAGTAGATCGTCCCGTTCTGGAAATAGAGTCCGACAAGTGACCTGATCTCGTCGTAGCTCAGACCGGACACCGCTGTCTGCCGGTTCGAACGTCCCGTGCGGTTCAGGGTCCCGTTGATGTCCTTGATGGAGATCGGGGGGCCTGAGCTTATGTTGATGATCGAGGTCAGCTGCCATCCGCCGAACACCTTGTCAACCACGCCGCCCTGGTTAAGGAATTTCTTCCCGCTTCCGAACGGAAGCTCGTAGTTGGCGTTGATGTTGATGGTGTGGGTGCGATCGTAGTCGGCACGGCCAAATTCGAGATCAGGCTGAGCATTGTCCAGCTGAGGATCGAACCTGGTCTGTGCGTCACCCTGGATGGTGGTCAGAGTCTTGGAAAACGTGTAGTTCGCCTGGAACGCGAGTCCCTGGGTGAACCGCCTTCGAATCTCCATCTGAAGCGAGTCGTACCTGTACTTGCCCGTGTTGGTAAGCAGGTCGACAACACCCGCGTTGGGGTTGTTGCGGAACTGGACCGGACCGTTAAGGCCGTTGGTGAAGTACACCAGCGCGAGTTCGGTCGCGATGCCCTGCTGGACATAGGAGCGTATGGTCGAGTTTGTGGGCAGTCCGCCGAACGGCATGCTGTCGAAGACCGGAAGATCGACTTGGCCCGGAAGGCCAATGTTGCTGATCGTTGTGCAGCCCTGGTCCAGCGTGTTGCCGACCGAAGCCGCCTGTATCCGGCAATTGTTCCTCGCGTTAATGAAGTCCTGCAGGAACCCGTTCGACGTAATGTCGATCTGGTTGAGGTCGACACCTCTGACCATATTGTTACTGCGGCCGCCGACATACCTGATCTCGAACGCCGTGTCCCAACCGATCTCGCGGGTGAACCCGAAGTTGTACTGGTAGTTTTGCTGCATCTGCAGGTTCGGGTCGATCGCGAAGACCGTGTTGAAGTAGTTCCCCGCGTCGGCGTTCGCAGTCGCGAAACTGATCGGAGGAACGTCGAACGGCGGAAGCGTGAAGCCCGGAAGGTTGTTGAACCGCGCGTTCAGGCTTGTCGACCCGTTCTGGATCGCCCTTACCGTGAAGTCGAGTCCGGGGTTGCCGCCCGCCGCATTGTCCGGCCCGCGGACATATTCGTCGTTGATGTAACCGATACGGAAGCCGCCGCGCAATACGCCGCTGTTGCCGAAGATCGAGCCGAGTATACCGCCGCGGTCCTGCGGAGAGTAAGCGAAGCTCAACACCGGTCCGAAGTTGTTCAGGTCCGATTTGAAGAACTGGCCTGGGCTTCCCGAGTTGGTTCCGATCAGGACATACTGGCCATCCGGATTAAGAAGGGCGCTCTTGAGTTCTGCAAGTCCTTTCGCGTTACCAAGGTCAGGTTCCAGATAAACGACATCCGGGTTGCGGAGGGGCGAGAAGTAGTCCCACCTCAATCCGAGGTTGAGCGTAAGTTCCGGTGTCACCCTCCATTGGTCGGAGAAGTACAGCCCGTACGTTTCATACTCGAACCTCTGCCTGCTCGATGCCCCGATGACGGGTCCGAGCTGCGGGTTCACAAAGTTCGCCGCAACCGATCCGCTTCCGACGATCCCGCCCAGAAGATACCTGAGCGCGTCCGCGCGACCGCGGTCAGTCGAACTGATCCCTCCTGGGAACAGGGACGAAGGAAGCCGTGGCGTATTTACATTGCCAGTTGTGGAAATGTTGTAGATGGGCACACGGTTGAAGTTGGTCTGCGAATCAATGCGCTGGGCATTGAGGTCGGCGCCGAACCTCATCGTGTGGTTACCGGTTGTGTAGGACGCGTTGTCCTGCAGCGTGTACTGGTCCGTCTTCCTTCCTTGGGCCTGGAACGCCGACTGCGGATTCGTCATCAGCGGAATGCCGCCAATAATGAAGTCGGTCGGGAAGTTCGAGTCCTCGAAAAAGAACGGGTCGGACTGGCTGTAGCCGCCGCGGATCTCGTTCGTGAAGTTCGAACCGAGAACCGTCGTGTACGCCAGCAAATAGGTCTGAGTCGGGCCGCCCTGCGTGTTTACCGGCGTTACGTTGTACGTTCCGTCGATGTCCGTGCGGTCGTCAGAGTTCTTGTTGTACTTGTATACGAAATAAACCGAGTTAGCGTCATCGATGTCCAGGTCGAAACGTGTCGTGACGCTGTCCCTCGTGTCGTTGTTCTGCTGGTTGAAGAAGTACTGCTGGCTCAGGCCTCCGTTGAGAAGGTTGCCGTTGCCGGCGCCCGGAGAGTTCGCGAGTACGCGCGACGCGATGACCGGGTCGACCGTCAAGGGCCCGCCCGATGATCCCGGGATCGGAGCCGTCATTCCGGCGCCTGATAGAACGTTCACCGAGTACTGGTTTCCGTCCGTTCCGGTATAGTTGAAAGTTCCGTCACGGAACTGGTTCAGAAGTACCGTCGTCGTCTTCGGAGTTGTCTGTCGGAGCAGGTACTTTTCGTAGTTGACGAAGAAGAATGCCTTGTCCCTGAAGAACATCGGGGTTCCTTCGCCGAAGCCCGGGAACGGGAACGGACCGCCGACCTTCCCGCCGATCTGGTTCCTGTTCAGGAACGGCCTCTCGACTCCCGTCGCGTTGTTGCCGAAGTCATTCGCCGCGAATTCAGAGTTGCGGTTGTAGATGTATGCCGATCCCGAGAAATCGCGACCGCCGCGAGGCGTGACAAGCTGGATCTGAGCAGACCCGCCACCGCCAACTTCTGCGCCGGCGTTCTGCGTCACCACCGTGAATTCGCCGGTGTCATCCACGTTCGGCCTGTCCTGCACAAAGCCGCCCGTTCGTATGAAATTGTCCTGGACGTTAATACCGTCCCTCGTAAAGTTCGTCGAGGATGTCCTCTGGCCATTGACGACATTGCCCGTCGTCGCGTTGACGCCTGCCTGGAGGCTCAGAAGCGACAAAGGGTTCCTTCCGTTGATGGGCAGATCAAGCACCTGCCTCGGGCTCACTGTGTTGCTCAACTCGGCGTTGCTCGAGTTGACTAGTTCAGCTCCCGCCTCGACCGTCACCTCAACGCTTACGTCGCCGATCTCGAGGATCGGGTTCAGGTTGTATTCCGTGTTAGCGTCGATCTTTACATTGTTAGCCACATAGGTCTTGAATCCGTCCGCCGTAACGCGCACGGTATAAACTCCGAACGCCACCCTTTCAAACTGGTATGCGCCGGTATCGTTTGCAGTAGTCGATTGCGATCTTCCGGTCTGCGAATCGGTAACCGTCACGGTCGCGCCGGGAAGCAGTCCGTCAGGACCCGATACACTACCTCGCAAACGCCCTGTTGTCGTTTGTGCAAATGCCAAGGCGGCTACAATGCCGATCATCAGCGATGCAAAAATCAATCGTTTCATCTGAATCTCCTTGTTCTTCCAACTTTGTAACTTTTTGGCTTTGACTCGACCGGACTGTCAGGCTCCGGCAAATTCTCCCCGGTAAACGTTCCGGGAATGCTCCAACGCAAAGAAGGTCAATCAGCCAAAATTGAGTGAACGAAGTGTTGTACGGACATACAAGATGGCAAAATCTGTTCCATATGTTCGAATTCCATCAAAGATGTTGAATAGGCTGAAGTTAGCTGAAAAGATAAATACAGAGGATTGCCGCCAAACTTGGAGAATATGGATTTTCTTGGCAAAAATGCATTCAGATTCGCGGGACCGTACGACTACGAAAATCTGGATGTCTATCCGCTGTCTAAAGACCACTTTTTTGCGTGCTGCGATCGTTCTGATAGAGAAAAGCATCTCGGCCCGACTCTCACGCCGGAAACCGATTGTCACTCCGGCGGATTGAAAGCTATACTCATTTGATTCCAGGTTAGAAAATGACCACAAGCCAGATGAACGGAGCCGATCTCGCGCTGACCCCGCTCGGGGCAGGTGACCTTATTGACAGGTCAGTCAGGTTTTACCGGAAGAATTTCTGGACGTTCATTCTCGTCGCATCGCCACCCGTTGTCGCCGGCACTATTTTTAGTGTCGGATGGATGATCCTGGGCAGAAGCCTTTTCAAAGTCTCCGGTGCCGAGCCGGCCGAAGCGATCTTCTACACTTTGTTCTTAAGACTCGGTGACCTGATCATCTGGACGGTCCAGTTGGTAGGGATGCTGATCGTTATGGGCGGTGCCTCCAGGAATTTCGTAAGGCACCTTCTGTTCGGTGAGCCGATGACATTTCGTGAAACGTACAGGAATATTCGCGGAAGACTTGCGGGCCTGACCGGGGTCTCTTTCCTTTTGGCCTTCTTTCTTGGCATCGTGGCCTTTTTCGTTTTCTATGCTGGTGCGGTAGCAGCGATCCTGGGCGCGAGCGTGATCATGATCTTTTTTCAATCGATCCCTTACGCAGCCGTGACGCTCACGGTAGCAGTTGTTCTCATCGCGCTCGGGACAGCGTTATGGCTGTTTTTCCTGATAGCGTCCAGGTTTGTTTACGTGCCTCAGGTGATGCTTGTTGAAGGTCGCGGTGCGTTCGGCGCGATCGCCAGGAGCGCGGGACTCGCCGGCAAGAATGTGAAGAGGCTTGCGGCGTTGAGCATCTTCACCGTGGTCGCCACCTATTCGGCGTTATCGCTTCTTTATATTCCACTCAGTGTTTACGCGTGGCTCAGCGGGGTGCCCCTATTCTCATTTGACGCGGTTGATACGCTTCCGGCGTGGTTCGAGATCTCCTCGCAGGTCATATTCCAGGGCAGTCTTATCCTGATCATTCCCGTTTTGATGATCGGCCTTTGCCTTCTTTATGTGGATGAGAGGACGAAAAAGGAAGGTTACGACATCGAACTTCTTGCAGCGGTGAGACTTGGTGAAATGCCTTCGGTGCCGGAGGAATTCATTAATCCGCTTCAGCCGGCGCTGGCGGATCAGGCCGGGCAGACTTCCCCGCGCTCAGTCGGCAGCACCCTGGGCCTCGATTAGCAACATGCTTTTCTCAGCAATTTAGCGAATGGATAATTTCAAAAACATGAGCCGGTTGGCGTTGGTCGCCTGTGTTTTAGTGCTGCTGCCGGCAGCCGCAGTATTTGCGGCGAAGACGCGTTCGCTCAAGGATTATAAGGACGACATCGTTCATTTACGCGGAGATTTCGGAGTTCTTCTATTTCCCGATGAAGATATGTCTGGAGTCGACCTGATCCGCTACGAAAAGGAAGCGCTGGAGGAAGTGGGTGAGTTTGTTGCGGATTACGACGCGGTCGAGTTCGAAGGCGTTGAGGTGGCCGTCGATAACGCTTGGCTCAGGGACAAGGTCAATGAGTACGGCTCCGGCAAAGTGAGCTATGAACAGCGAGTTCAGATCTTCGCCTCCATCTATGAGCGCCTGGGTGCGATCGAGGGAAAGTTGGATGAGCTGGAGCAGTCGCTTCTTAAGGGGCCCTCGAAGGATGAGAACAAACGGAAACTGGCCGGGATCCTTGGCAGGGAAGAGTACAGAGGGCCGTCTGAGAATGCTGACCAGAGCCTTGCCGCGCGGGCACTGAAATGGATCAGCGATATGATCCAAAAGCTGTTTCCTCCGCGAAAAGCAGCTCCGCCAAAACTGAGCCCGATCGGGACAGGAGGCTTGACCTACGTACTCCAGATAGTTCTCTATGCACTTGTGCTCGCGCTGATCGGATTCTTGATCTATAAGTTCGCGCCGCTGATTGCGAAACGAAGGCGTCAGAAGAACCTGCGCCCGGACCGAGATCGGATAGTGCTCGGAGAAAAGATCGCCGCGGGTGCCACGACCGAAGAGCTGTTTTCCGAGGCCGAAAAGCTTGCGAATGAGGGCAGGCTCCGCGAAGCCCTTCGGAAGGGATACATCGCGATGCTGTTCGGTCTTGGCGAGAAGAAATTGATCGGCCTGGCAAAACATAAGACGAATCGGGATTACCTGAAGGAGATCTCCGGACGCAGCGAACTCCGGGATGTCGTGTCGGGACTTACCGTTACCTATGAGAAGCACTGGTACGGGTCCCTGGAGGCGGACGAAAACGATTGGACCGAGTTTCGTGGAGACTACGCGCGCGCCGTAAGGACCGGCAGGAATTGAGTTCTTACCAAACCAGAAGATGAAGCAGAGGGTCTTACTTTTACTTAGCTTACTCGCCCTGATCATTCTCCTGATCGGGCTGAATGCCGCTTCGTATGTTCAACAGGAGCAAGTTCCGGATTCAGAGGCCCGGCCTAACCGCTCGACATTCAACTCCGGCGCTACCGGGACAAAGGCGCTTCACGATCTTCTGCTCGAAAGCGGCCACCGTGTTAACCGATGGCAGGAATCGTTCACAAAGGATTTCGAAGCGTTTGATCCGGAGAAGTTGCGCACCCTGGTCGTGATCGGGTCCGTTCGCCGACCGTTTGAAGAAGAGGAGGTCCGGAATCTGCTCGGCTGGGTTTCAAACGGCGGCCAGCTTGTCGTAATTGACCGCGAACCAAATGAGGAGTTTTTGGTAACTTCTTCTCCTTGGGAGATCTCGATAGCGGACGGCCGCAACGCATTGTCCACCAGCGAAAAGGAGTACCTGATCTTCAGTGTGGACCCTGCGAATGAAGCGCAGATGACCGCAAAGACAGCAGCCGTGAGACCCGCACAGCCATCGGTCTTCAATTCACAGGTCAATGCAGTCCAGCCTTCCAAGTTCAGTTCGTCCTTAAAGATCACCAGAGTTGCAAAGCAGGATCCCAAGCAAAACGTCCGTGAAGACATTGAACCTTCGGAGAGCGATGACGGTGAGTTCGTTGCCGGAAACGCGACCACCGCGGATATTGCGGGTATGGCGCCTTTGGTTCACCTTTCCAATTCAGACAAGCAGATACTTGCAGACTCACCATTCGGAGCGGGAAGGATAGTGGTGCTGAC
>JAHEEZ010000215.1 GCA_024640445.1 Acidobacteriota bacterium
GGATTTTTCCCAACGACATCGGTAACCGTCCAGGGCCGGAGCTCAATGGACCTTCTCGCACCAAAAGCCATCCCTCCTCTCAGGCCGCAGACCTCGAGGCCTTCAATCTGGAAACAAATCCGCGGGCCGCCGGTCAGGCCATCTACTTCACCTTTTCGTACCACCAGGCGTCCGTCGCACCCTCTATAAATGTCATCGGATCGGCGCTTCCACGAACGGTCCGCCCGGAATAGTTCAATTTGCCGCCCTCTACCTTGAACTTCCAAACCCCGTAGACGGCTCCGTCCATTTTCATCGTCAGCGTATAGCCTCCGTCGACAGCGAGAAGGTCCTTTGCTTTGAAATACGCGCCTCCGCTGGTCTTTACCGGCGGGTTTATCATATCGAAGTCATGCCTGACCCAGTCGCTGCGGAACCTGAAGGTCATATTCTCCCGGTTTTGGCATATCAGCTTCTTGTCCGCGTCTCGCACGACCTCAATCCTCAGCTTGTGTTCTTTCTGTTTATACTCTGACTCTCGAAGCCAGATCTTCCATATCAGGTTTTGTTCCGCATTGGCGTCCGTGTAAAACAGATATCCCCAATCGTTCCAGGCTCCGTCAACCAAGTATTTCGTCTTGCCGTCGAATGGATTGTCCGGTTCGATCGCGTGCATTCCGAATGGAAATGTGTAGAACTTCTCCGCGCCTATGAAGAAGTCGAGCACATACTTGCCTGGTCTCGTGATCTTAAGGTTCGAATAGTCGAAATTGCTGCCATCAGGATTCACGGGCTGCGTGAATCCAAACAGCTTGAATGGAGGCCGCAGCCTTGTGCCATCGAGTTGCCAGGCCCAGTGGCATATCTCCTTTCCTTCCGCCGTGGAGAGCACGAGTCTGCCGGTCGCTCCATCAGGCATAAAAACATTCTGCATCTGATTTCCGAGCTTGATCCAACCTCCGTCCGCGTTCACCGCAAAACTGTTCAGAATGGTGCTGAAAACGACTCCCGGCGGGTATTGGTTCTCTCGAATTCCGGATGCTGCATCGGAAGGCTCGTGGCCCGGATCCACTGACTCTGTATTTGCAATACATACGGATACAAGGAGTAGAATTGCGAGTATTGAATGGCTGATTCTCATAGGCTGTTTCTCCAATTATGGTTTGTATTTCGAACGACCTGTTCGCAGTTCAAGCCAACTTCCCGCAACCAGCATTCCATCCGAGCGCATCCTCTCGTCCCGAAAAGATAACGCGATCCCGCGCGGTCCTTCCCTTTCTTGGTGGATCGGCGGCGAAAATCCACGACTATGTGTGGATTATCGCCATGAAAGAACGGCCGGACCAACGAGTGGCTCCGGCCGACATTCACCTTATTTGCCCGGCTTCTATTCCTTCTTGAACCAAAACGCGCCGATCCCGCCCTCTATGAAAGTTTCAGGCGGCGCGCTTCCCCGGACGGTTCTTCCGCTATACGCCAATTCTCCCTTCTGCACTTTTATCTTCCATGTCCCGTAAACTTCCCCGTCCATTCTCAACGATAGCGTATAGCCGCCGTCCGTCTTCAAGAGATCTTTGGCCCTGAAGATAGCTCCCGCGTTCGGACCACCTTTTGGGAAAAAAAGCGGAAACTCCTCCTTTACCCAATCGTGACGAAATCTGGAGGATGTCTTGACCTTGTTGACGGCAACTACGCCCTTGTCGCTGTCACGGACCAGTTCAACCTCAAGCGCACGGGTTTTTAACTGATATTCCCATTCCCTCAACCAAAGTTTCCAGGCGAGGCTCGAATTCTGATCGGCATCCGCGTAGTAAAGATAACCCCATTCATTCCACGCACCGTTGACCAAATACCGCTGCGGACCCGCGACAGGATTGTCCGGCTTCAATACGTGCATAGTAATCGGGAAGGTATAGAAACGTTTGCCCCCTGTAAAGAAATCAAACCGGTATTCGCCGGGGTAGGTGAGCTTCATGTTGTCGCAGCTTCCACCATCAATTCTCTTTGGATTTTGCACGATAAATCCTTGATACGGCGGATTGTAGCGCATGCTTCGTGCGGCAAGCGGCCAGTGACAGATCTCTTTTCCGCTTGCATCCGACAGGACAATCTTACCTTCAGCACCGGTCGGTAAGAAGAGATTGACAATGTCCTGACCGATCTTGACCCATCCTCCGTTCGCGTTTACGACCATGTTGTCGAGAAGACTGCTGAAAAGAATTCCGGGATCACCCTGGATCGCCGCAGTCGAGAGATGTTCAAATTGGCCCTTTCCAGGCTCGGGACCGTCCGGCGAATGTTTTTCGACTGCATATGTTGCGGCAACAAAGATGAATGAAATTGCCAGTATTGCCGCTCCTCGAAATATGTTTCTCATAATCCTCCTGGTTTAAGTTTTGGTGTTCCCTAGTTCGAGCCCTTATCCATCGCAAGGATCGCATTTACAAGGACGGAAGCGCCATTTGCCATATCCTCCGCGGAGGTGAACTCCTTAGGCGAATGGCTTATCCCGCCTCTGCTGGGGACGAATATCATTCCGACAGGTGCGATATTCGCCATATCCTGAGCGTCGTGGCCGGCGCCGCTGGGCATCTTCTGATACGTAAGTCCCAGTCTTTTCGCCGACTCTTCGATCTTCGATTTGATCTTCTCGTCAGTGATCGCCGGCAGCGCGCCAACGTCCAGGTGCTTGAATGTGATCTCCGTGCCCGTTTCGGAGCCGATCACGATCGCGCGTTTCTCTATCGCGTTATACATCCTGAAGATTTTTTCGGCGGAAAGGTCCCGGAGCTCGAGGCTAAGCGTGACCTTGCCGGGAATAACATTCGGAGCTCCGGGCTCGGCGATGAATTTGCCGACCGTTCCTACCTGCGTCCCCCCGTAAGAATTGACGACCTCATTTACCATCAGCGCGAACCTCGCGCCAGCGAGAACAGCGTCCCGCCGCCCTTTCATCGGAGTCGTTCCGGCGTGATTGGCGAATCCTTCGATCGTGACCTCCCACCACTCGATCCCGACTATCCCTTCGACTACTCCTATGTTCAGGCCCTTGCTCTCGAGGACGCCGCCCTGTTCGATATGCAGCTCAAGATACGCCTTGATGTCACCCTCTTTTCGCGCCGCCTCCGCCAGGCGACCGGGATCGCCTCCCAGGAAACGGATGCCTTCTTCTATCGCCCTCCCGCTATTGTTCGTCACTGTCAACGCTTCGGGCCCGAGGTCACCGGCAGAAGCCCGGCTGCCGGTCAGCCCGCCTTCTTCGTCGGTGAAGACGATCACTTCCAGAGGGCCGTCCGTCGTAATCTTGTTCTCGTTGAGCAGCTCGATCACCTCGATCGCCCCGATCACGCCCACGCAGCCGTCATAGGCTCCCCCGTTCGGGACCGTGTCGATGTGCGATCCAAAAACGATCGGCTTGCGGTCGTCAAACTTCCCTTTTCGCCGCCCTATGATGTTCGCCGCCGTGTCGATCCTCACTTGAAGCCCAGCATTCTTCATCAGTTCAATGATGTACTCGCGGCCCTGCTTGTCGTAGTCTGTGTACGCGACCCGGTCAGAACCTCCGTTATCGTTGAGCCCGATCTGCGAAAGCGCCTTGATCCGCGATTCCATCCTTTCGGCGTTAGCCCGGATGGGCGTTTGGGCACAAACATTCACGGCGAGCAGTACCATGGCTGCCAAAACTACAATGCTGTTACGGATTTTCATTAATTCTTTCAGCTCCTTCGTGTTCCTTTGTGGTTGGCTGCACCTCATTTTAGGGACTGCGTGCAGGAAAGCCCGGCGTCCCTCGAGCCTGACGGCTCGCTGCACGCGGGACGCGTACGTTCCGTTAGTAAGCCGTTGAGATCAGCACAGAATTCATAAACAAACGATCGAGCCCCTTCCAGTAAGCGCGGAACGTGGGATCGTCCGCGAAAAGAATCACGTGACCGCGTCCCATCGGCACGTCCGCCATATAAAGCGTTCCGCCGAGATTCTTCATCGTCGATTCCCACACGTGGCCCTGTAGGTAGCCATCCTTCTTGTACCAGGCGACGTTCGCCCCGGTCTTTGTAAGCGTCATATGCGAGTTCCCACGGAACTGGACCGCGATGTCGCCTTCGTACCCGAGCCCGAGATAGTAATCGCCGTTGACCTCCGCCTTGAAGATCGATCCCGGGATCATCTCTATCGGTTCTTCAGTGTCGCCCTGCGAGCGGATCATCTCGACGTCCGTGAACTTCACCTTCTCGCGGGTCGTGAACTCGGCGCCGCCCGCGAGGCCTATGAATGTGCCCCCGGCCTCGATCCAGCTTTGCAGTCGGCTTACGCCGCCCGGTCCGAGCTCCCTTTCATAACCCGAAGCGCTGCCATCCGGAAATATGATCACGTTGTATCGGTTGAGATCGACCCGGGGGATCATCGACGTCGTAACCGCCGAAAAATCAAGGTCGTATCTCTGGTCCAGAACGCTGTATACCGATCCGAACGTCACCGCGCGGGTCGGCTCTCTCGTCGCGACCATAATGCTCGGTTTCTTCAGATTGAGAACGTATTCGGATCCGAGCGTTATCCCGCCCTCGCCCCATGCGGTCGAAAGGGATTCGACCTTTGTGCCGTATTCGGTGGTGAGCCTTGCAAGGTCGGAATAGAGGTTCTCTGGGTTGCGAGTATTCCTGACAATAAAACTTCCCTTTTCAAGATTCTTTCCGCCGACGGTCGTCGCGCGCCTCGTGATCGCAACGTTGTAACCGAGCTGAAGCAGTTTGCCCGCCAGCTTCGCGCCAGAGTTAGTGTGATTCGAGAATACGTAGCCGTAAGAACTCTTCGCAGGCGCCGTAACCGGAACCGCAGCATCTGTAACGCGCTGCATTCCCGAAACGCTGATCTCGTCTTCCGTGAATGAAGTATCCACGCCGTAGAGGAGCGGCAACGCCCACGCGGTGATGTCGTAGAATCCGGCGCCCTCCTTGGGAGCATCAGAACCGAGTTTTGCGTCACGCTCCCGTCTTTCGGCGACATCCTTCATAAATGACTCTTCCATCGCCGGGTCCGGCTCGAACATCGTCTTCAAGAACCTCTTCTTGGGCTGTCTCAGAGGGATCACGTAACTTCCCGCCGGGAACATCTCCGCGCGGAATGTCCGGTCGAAGTAATCCTGCGTTCTCGCAGAACGGATCGCGCTGCCTGTGCGATAAACCTCTATGTTGTGCCGGCCTAGAAGTTCTATCAGTTCCGATACGCGGCCCGGGTCTTCCTTCTCGGTGATCACATACGTCTTGAACGGTTCGCCCGATACCTCGTCCATTCCGGATTTGAAGAAGTTGTAATAATCCTTGAGGATCGCTTCCTTGTTGTCCGCCAGCACCTCCAGCGTGGCGAGATCCGCGGTGAAATGCTTGTGAACCGCCTCGCGCAAAGTCACGATCGTGCCGTCCGGACGCTCCCATCGATATCCTTTGCTACCGCCGCCATTGCTCTCGTAAGTCGCGGCGATCGCTCCGTGAAACGCGGGGTAAGAATCCCAGTAGCCCGGAAAATAGAGGTCATAGTTCTCATCTTTCACATACGTCCAGCCTTGACGGTCGAAATACTTCGCGGAATTACGGCCGATGACCTCCGCCCATTTCTTAAGTGATTCCGGATAATTGCCGTTCACCGGTCTTGTGAACGGGGCCATGTAGTACTCGTCGGGCTCTCCGTGGTTGTCGATCCACACCTGAGGGTTCCAGTGATGAAGAGCTGCCGATTCCGCCTGCGTTTCCGGCTGTGTTAGCGCGAACGCATCGCGGTTCAGGTCGATCTTGAAATGATTCCCGTCGGAGCTCGCAAACCAGTCGATGAAGTGCTCGGCCGCCGCGGGATCGGCGGTTCCGCCCCGGATCGTCATGTTCTTCATCCACGCAACGAATGGCTGATGGCTGTCGGGATTCGCCGCCGGGTTCACTATGACAATCTGGTTCTGAAGGATCTTCATCGTCAGAGGGTCCGTTCCGGCGGCGAGCTGGTACGCGACCTGAAGGCCCGCTTCGAAGGCTGAGGTCTCTCCGCCGTCGGTCCCGTAGTTCATCCAGCCGATCGGCAAGGTAGTGGATGCGATCCT
>JAHEEZ010000216.1 GCA_024640445.1 Acidobacteriota bacterium
TCGCTCACCTTTTCGACGAACGCAACGAGGCGGTCAAGCGGCTCCTGAGCATGGCAATTAGGGCCGCGAAGAAATCCGGCAAGTATATCGGCATTTGCGGGCAGGGCCCCTCGGATCATCCGGACCTCGCGCGATGGTTGATGGACGAAGGAATAGACAGCGTTTCTCTGAATCCGGACACGGTCGTGGAAACCTGGGTTTACCTGGCAAAATGAACCCTTCTGTAGTTCGCTTTGTGACTTATCTCTTGCGATATCGCGGAGTCATGTAAAGTATGTTCCCTCCGATCACAAAGACATTAACCCGTTGTTTGCTGTGTTCCGCGTCAACAGGCAGCAGGCAGGGAAATGCGAATTCCATATCGGCGCATCCTTCCCCATATGACCCAAGGATCACGGTATTCACGGAGATCCTGGAAACCCGTTCATTCTGAACTTCGCAACGTTCATATGCTCATCTCAGATTTCGACTATGACCTGCCGGACGATCTGATCGCCCAGGAACCACCGGCCAGGCGCGGGGATTCGAGGATGCTTGCCGCCGACCGGCGAACCAGTGCCCTAAAAGACCTTTCATTCCGAGATTTTCCATCGTTTATTGGAAAGGGTGATGTTCTCGTGGTGAACAACACCAAGGTCTTTCCTGCCCGTTTGATAGGCCGTAGCGAAACGGGAGCAAGGATCGAACTGTTCCTTGTGGAAGAGAGGGGTGAAAGGAAGTGGGAAGCGCTCGCGAAACCGGTCAGACGCCTCAAACCCGGAAAGCGGATCATTTTCAGCGAAAGGCTCTCTGCGGTAGTCGAAGAGATCACAAAGGAAGGAAGAGTGATCGCGGAATTCGAATTCGACGGCGAGTTCGATCACGTTCTGGACGAAATCGGAAAGACTCCTCTTCCCCCATACATCAAGCGCGAAAGAGAAGGTCCGGACGCGGACCGGGAGAGGTATCAGACGGTATACGCCAAACAGAGAGGCGCGATCGCCGCACCGACCGCCGGATTTCATTTCACACCGGAGATAATCAACGAGATTGAAGAAAAGGGTGCGGAGTTCGTGGAGGTAACGCTTCACGTCGGCTACGGAACATTCGAACCGGTGCGCGTGGATGATCTGTCGGAGCACGCAGTTCAGCCGGAACGGTACGAGATCGGCGAACAGCCGGCGGAAGCGCTGAACCGAGCGCAGTCGGAAGGAAGAAGGATCGTCGCCGTCGGCACGACCACGACGCGGGCGCTTGAAACCTGTATTTCCCGTAACGGAAAGTTCGTCGCCGGAAAACAAACCGCCGACCTGACCATCACGCCCGGATACCGCTTCCGGGCGATCGACGCTTTGCTGACGAATTTCCACCTGCCGCAGTCCTCGCTGCTCGTATTGGTTTCGACGTTCGGCGGACATAAATTTATAATGAACGCTTACCGGCATGCGGTCCGCGAGCGCTACAGGTTTTACAGCTACGGGGACTGTATGTTTGTTTCGTAAGTTTTCTGAGTTGGGCGGGTTGGCGGAGTTGACCGAGTTTATTGAGTTGACTGAGTTGTGAGAGTGGAAGTGTTCGGTCAATTGAACAATCAACGGGATCGTCGAATTCACAAACTCACCAAACCCTGATCACTGAACTAACTCGGCCAACTCGCTGAACTCGCTAAACTTCATTTATGGCCATCGTCCAGAAAATCAGGGACCTCTTCACGCAGGCAGAGCCCGCGGAGGAAGAATCGGTTATTCCCGCTCCTCCCTCGACCTATCGTGTGCGGACGCTGACCGAAGACCAGATGCGCGAGGTGATGCTTCTTAACCTGCGCTGTTTCCAGAAAGGCGAACACTACAGTAAATATACTTTCCGATACCTGCTGAACGAGCCTGCAGTTCTGAGCTACAGGGCAGTCACACCTGAAGACCGAATGGTCGGTTTCATTTTCCTGATCGCCAAAGAGGAAGGCATAGCGCATATCACGACGATCGGCGTCGCGCCGGAGCATAGAAAGCGGGGCATCGGCAAGTTGCTGCTAGAACACGCCGAATCCGCTCTAGCAGCGAGAGACATTCACTCCGTCGTGCTGGAGGTAAGGGTCAGCAATTCATCGGCTCAAAAGCTTTACACGGATGCCGGTTTCATAACTATGCAGAGACTGACGGGTTACTACAGGAACGGCGAAGATGCCTACCTTATGTCAAAGGTCGTACCGCGTGACGCTTCGAACGGCGGATTTATCCGATGAAAGAGTTTCCGCGCGTCTATCCGATAACAGACAGGTCTATCAGCGGCCTCAGCAATCTTGAACAGGCGAGGCGAATGATGGAAGGCGGCGCCCGTCTCGTTCAGATCCGCGACAAGACAGCTTCTTCCATCGACTTATATAATTCGGTATCGGCTATTGTTACCCTCGCTGCCGATTACGGCACGTCGATAATCGTGAATGACCGCGCCGACATCGCACTCGCGGCCGGCGCGGCGGGAGTACATCTTGGACAGGACGACCTTTCGCCGGAGTACGTCCGGGAGATTCTCGGTCCAGAAGCCGTAATCGGATACTCGACACACAGCGTGACACAGGCGATAAACGCGCCACTTTCCTCCCTAAGCTACATCGCGATCGGCCCGGTATTCCCCACAGTAACAAAGGAAGATGCCGATCCGGTGGTCGGCCTGGAAGGGGTATCGGCGGTACGTTCCAAGATCGGCGACCTGCCTCTTGTCGCCATCGGCGGCATCGATCTCGCCAACTTCCGGCACGTGCTCGCTGCCGGCGCGGATTCCGTTGCGGTGATCGGATCGATCCTGTCAGGACAACTTTCGATCAATGAATCTGTGGCGCGATATCTGTCGTAAGTCCTCACCGAACGCAAGACCCTCGGCAATCAACAACGTTCAACAATCTTAAATTTTTACTTGCAATTCCCTTGTGCATCGGCAAGAATAGAAATTGCCCGCCGGTTCATCCGCGAACCCGGATTCAGATCTCACCTTCCATCACTCACAGCCACGTTCAAGAAAATCAAGGAGTTATCCAAAAGATGAGCCTACTCGACGTCGCGCCGATCATTGAGAACATGCTTCAGATGTCGGAGAATGTCAGCGACCTGAACTTTTCGACCGGTCAAAAACCGCAGGTCGAGATCAACGGAAAACTGCACGCCGCGAATCCGCTTGGCCTCGGTACGCTTTCCGCGTTCCAGACCGAAATGGTCGCGATGGCGCTTCTCCGCGATCATCCTGAGCCCGCTGCCCAGCTTGCCAAGAACGGCACCACTGACCTCAGTTGGAGCCTTCCGGCGCGCTGCCGTTTCCGTGTTAATATTTTTCAGCAGCGCGGCTCGTATTCGATCGTGATGAGGGTCATCCCTCACGAGATCCCCAGTTTTGAATCGCTCAGGATGCCTTCGCAACTCGCTGACATTTGCGAGCTTCGAAACGGACTTGTGCTTCTAACGGGCCCAACCGGTTCAGGTAAAAGCTCAACGCTGGCGGCGATCATCGACCAGATAAACGCCACAAAGCATTACCACATTGTCACGATCGAAGACCCGATAGAATTTCTGCACCAGCACAAAAAGTCGACCATCAACCAGCGTGAGGTTGGTTCTGACACGAACGACTTTGCGTCCGCGTTGAGGGCCGCTCTTCGCCAGGCGCCAAAAGTCATTCTCGTTGGTGAGATGCGCGACCTCGAAACGGCTGAGATCGCTCTCGAAGCAGCGGAAACGGGCCACCTTGTGCTTTCGACGCTCCACACGATCGACGCCTCGAAGACGATCGACCGCATCATCGGACTCTATCCGAAGAACGAAGAGAAGATCATCCGAACAAGGCTGGCGCAGACATTTCGCTACATTGTTTCTCAGCGCCTGGTCCCGTTGGCAGACGGCACAGGCCGCGTCGCTGCGGTCGAAATCATGAAGTCGAATCCAAGGACCCGCGAATACATCGAGAAGGGAGAGACGGACGGCAAGACGCTTCTTGACGCGATCCGAGACGGCGGGATAGACGGAATGCAGGATTTCGATTCGGTCATTCTCGATATGATCCGCAGGGACGTCATCTCCATGAAGGATGGACTTTCGTACTCGACGAACCAGAACAACCTTCTGCTGCAGCTCAAGGGTCTGGCTTCCACCGAGGATTATCTTAAGGAAGAAGAAGTACAACAGGAAAAGCCCGCGCCCGAACCGATTCCGATGTTCAAACCCATAGAGGATCCCACAAAGTCTGTTCTCGACATGCTCGAATAGACCGGCTAGCAAACTCCAAGAGGATTAGATCAAGAAATGATAATACGTTGCGACAATTGCTCTGTATCCCTGCAGGTGGATGAATCAAAGATACCTGCTTCAACCTTCACGGTTCGCTGCCCGCGATGCCAGAATCTTGTCAGGGCCGATGCCTCGGCGAACGGCTCCTCGACTGTGGAACAGCTGAAGTCGACTTCGGCGGCTCCGCCGGTGGAGAATCCGGATGCGGAACCCGCGGAAAGGCGTTCTCAGACACAGATCAACAAATCTCTTCGAGCGCTTCTCTCCGCTTTGCAAAGCGACAACAAGACCGTCGACGAGGAAACCGACGATGAGGTGAAATCGCGAAGGGTCCTGGTTTGCCTTGGAAAAGACAGAGAGGAGGTGACGAAAGTCCTTGTGCGTTCAGGCTTCAAGGTCTTTTCGGCAGATACACCGGCGCAGGCCAATGAACGGCTGCGAGACGGCAAGACCGAAGTTCTTTTGTTCTCTCCGGATTTCGCAGAGGATTTTGGCGGCGCCGCCATACTCCAGCAGAAAGTAAATGCGATGTTCGCGTCGGAAAGGCGCAGGCTCTATCTCATCTCCGTAGAGGACGGCGGACAAACCCTGAATGCGCATGAGGCATTCCTCCGCAATATCAATCTCGTCGTCAATACAGGCGATATCGATCAGCTTCCCATGATCCTCACAAAGTCGCTGTCGGACTTCAATGACCTCTACCGCTATTACAACCGCGCCACAGGGGCGGCAGCGATATAAGGAGACAGAAGACAGAAGACAGAAGACAGAAGACGGGAGACGGGAGACGGGAGACAGAAGTCAGGGGCGATCGTTCGATAAACTTTAGTTTGTCGGAATAGAGCCTGAGGACTCACAAGATCAAGGCGGAAACGCGACCGTCAGGGAGCGTGCTGCAAAGCGAGACAAGAGACTAGTAGGGGCGGGGTTTATCCCCGCCCTTCTTCTTTGTCGTTTTGAGCAGCGCTCTGCGCTGCGATGCAGGGCGAAGCCCTGCTCTAAACAACGGGCAGAATGCCCTAAACCGCGTTGAATTCCCGCAGCATATCGGCGTAACCGTTTATCACCTTCGCGCCGTCCCCATTGAACGCCGCTCCGTGCATCGTCGCGACCGTTTTGGGGTTCAGTGCGGCAAGTGATCTCAGGATCCCGTCCGTTTTCGCTGTGTAAGGCAGATAATCCGCAAGCGGGCTGGCCTGCATCTGCGCAAGCGTTTCCTTGCAGCTGCCTACAACGTCCAGGTCCTCAGTCACCGCGACCGTGTCGCCGTTCTGGTGGAGTATGTCCGAACTGAACAGCGTTCCGTTCACTTCTTCAAACATAAGTCCCGCCTCCCAGCAATGCGGAACGTGCGGGGTATTCAAATACTTGAAGCGGTATTTTCCGGTTTCGAGAATGTCGCCGTTGTTCATTCCCCTGGCTTCGCGCCCGGTAAAGTCATCTACGGAGACCATCTTTCCGACAAGGCTGCAAACCGCCGTAGCGTTTGGCGCTACCTGCTGCCATTCCGGCAATGATCCGCACTCGTCGGCCTCAAAATGGCTGAACCCGATCCATCGCAAAGTCGACGGATCGATAAGTTCGCTGACGGCTTCTTTTACTACCGGAAACAGGCCCTTCATCCCGGTGTGAAATAGAAGAGGCTCTTCGTCACGAACGAGGAATTGGCAGAATTGAATATTGAAATCAGGAAAGAAATTGGAAATGCGAAAAACGTCCGGCGCGATCTCTGTAATAGTTGACATAGATTCTCCTTAAGTAGTGGAGGGAGTGTAACACGAAGCAAAGTGGAGTTTAATCG